>DAIDHB010000308.1 GCA_027452145.1 Planctomycetales bacterium | reverse complement strand
CTCCGCCGGCCGCGGGCCTCGACGGCGCGGCGGCCCCGGCCGTCGCCGACGGACCGCGGGCCTCCCGCCCCGAGCCCGACTGGATCAACGACCGGATCCGATCCACCGTCGCCGGGTCCAGGCTCGCCAGCGGGTTCACCTTGACGTCCAGTCCCGCGGACTTGATTCGATCCAGCAGCTCATGGCTCTTCAGGCCCAGCTCCTTGGCCAGCTCATGCACGCGCATCGACAAAGGCAACTCCTCCCGGACGCGACTCCGGTCCCCCGGGCTCGACTCTTCCCGGGTTGGTGCGTGAATGTCCGCTATGTCTTGATTCGGTTCGATGACGGTCAGCCCATCCATCCGGCCTGCGTGGCGGCGGGCTGGCCCCGACCTCGCCCGCCTTTCTGATTCTAACGACCCGGCGTGTTTATTCTACCCGGAGACCGCATCCACGTCCCGGTCGACTCCCGCGGAGGGGAGTCGCGAATCGGTCCGGTCGCAAGGCCCCGGTCGGTCGGGTTGGGGTTGTTGTCGGGGTTGGCGGGGCGGCCGGGCGGGTCAGGCCGGGCCGGGCCGGGCCGCGAGTCGTTCCGTTCCATTCCGGATCGGATCAGCTCGGGTCGGGTCGGGTCGGGTCGGGTCGGGGTGGATCAGGGGGTCTCGCCGGATCGGTCCTCGGGCCTCTCGGCGGATCGCCGCGTGCGGGGGGTCGTGCCGTCGGGATGATCCGCGTCGGGCTCATCCGGGGATTCCGGGGGCAAGCCGGCCTCACCCTGCTCGATGGCCTCGGTCACGATCCGGATGGTCTCTCCCTGGTCGTCCTCGCGGGGTGGGAAGGTCACCTCGTGGCCGTGGCTGGGCCGGCCGGAGGTCTCGGCCGCCAGGCCGAGGTCGTGGATGTCGTGCAGGTCGGCGTCGTCCGGGGCGGAGAGCGAGTCGTCGAGGGACTCTCCCTCGGCCGATTCCGCGGAGCCGTCGGATTCGAGGTTGGCCTCCGGCCCGAGGTCGCCGAGCTCGCCGTCGCCCTCGCCGGATTCCCCGGCGGCCAGGCCGTTCTCGCCGTGCGCGGCCTCGCCGTCGCCCTCGACCTGGCCCTCGACCTGGCCCTCGGCCACCCCGTCGGCGTCAGGCCCCGCGGCCGGCGGCGCCTCCTCGACGGGCGGGCGGGCGCCCTTGCGCCGCGGCAGCTCGTCCGACTGCGCCTCGGCCAGGGTTTCGGCCTGCGCCACGATCTCGGTCGTCTGCTCCTCGGTCAGGCCGTCGATCGTGTTGACCAGGTCGGAGATCTCCATCACCGACAGGTCGTCGTAGCTGAGGATCCCCTGCTCCACCAGCCGCTCGGCCAGCTCGGTGTCGACCCCGTCGATCTTCTCGAACGCCTTGACGGCCTTCTCGATGACCTCGTCGAGCTCCTCGGCCGTCATGATCTCGATGTCCCAGCCGACGAGCTTCGAGGCCAGCCGGACGTTCTGCCCGCGCCGGCCGATCGCCAGCGAGAGCTGGTCGTCGCGCACCAGCACGATCGCCCGGCCGAGCAGGTGGCAGAGCATCACCTCGTCGATCTCGGCCGGCTGCAAGGCGTTGGGGATCAGGAGCTGGAGCGACTCGTTCCAGCGGACGATGTCGATCCGCTCGCCGCCCAGCTCGTCGACGATGTTCTTGATCCGCGTCCCGCGGACGCCCACGCAGGCACCCACGGCGTCAACCTTGGTGTCGATCGAGGTCACCGCCACCTTCGACCGGTACCCGGCCTCGCGGGCCAGCGCCCGGATGGCGATGATCTGGTCGGCGATCTCGGGGATCTCCAGCTCGAAGAGGCGGCGGACGAAGTCGGGGTGGGTGCGGCTGAGGATGATCTTCACCCGCTGGCCGACCTTCCGCACGTCCAGGATGATCGCGCGGATCCGCTCGTTGGGGTGGTAGCTCTCGCCGGGGATCTGCTCGCTGCGGGGCAGGATGGCGTCGGTCTTCCCCAGGTTGACGATGACCGCCCCCCCCTCGAACCGCTGGACCGTGCCGGTCATCAGGTCGCCGCGCTGGTCCTCGAACTCGTCATAAAGGCTGTCGCGCTCGGCCTCGCGGATCTTCTGGATGATCACCTGCTTGGCCGTCTGCGCGGCGATCCGGCCCAGTTCGGCCGGGTCCATCTTCTCGCCGTCCTTGGTGGCATCGATGGCGCCCGAGTCGGGATCGATGCGGACGTCGATCTCGGCGGCCTCGGGATAATGCTTGCGGGCGGCGGTGGCGAGGGCCGACTGGATCCCCTCGAAGAGAATCTCTTTCGAGATGTTCTTATCGCGGTGGATGCTATCGACGATGCGAACCAGATCGACGCTCATTCGACTCCTCCGAGGCAGGCTCACCGTTGTGACCGGACCGGATCGGATCGGATCGAGGATTTCCCCGATTCGAGGATTCCCTGAGAGACCGAGGTCCCTGCCAGAAGCCTCGAGTCGGTCGTCCCGGATCGGATCCCTGGTCCCACAACCTCCCATTGTCTTGCGGACGACCGCCGGGGGGCGGGGATGCCGTCCGCAGGATCGACGCGCGACGACCGCCGGGACAACGAGCCCCCGCGGTCGGTGGGGCTGGTCGGTCCTGGCTGCGTTGCACGGGGAAGAGCATCGCCTCCGTGAGGGCTCGCGACGGCCCAGGCCGCACGGGATTCTGGGCGCGGGGAACGAACCTAGCCCCGGAAGAGCCGGGTGCGATGGGATGGTCACGTCGACCCCGGCCCAAGTGGCGAATCTAACGCGCGGTTGACAGACCTGTCAAGCCGCCGAACAATGGAAAGGCGAACGAGCGAAGGGATTGCGGCCGGACCCGGCGCGTCCCCGGGGGACGGGACCGCCCGGTCGCGTGCAAACGACGGAGAGGCCCCGCGTGCAAGGCCGGATCCGCGGCCGAAACGACGTCGGGACGAGCCGTCGCTTTCCCGACCCGAGGGGGCGGGCCGCCGCCGAATCCGGATGGCCGGCCTCGTTCGATCCCCGCTCCGCCCGAGTTCTCCCATCGAGGGCCCCGTCCAGTCCCATGCCGCATTGCCCCCTTGATCCCGTGGTGCTGCGGGCGACCCTCGAGGCCGCCGGGCTGCGATGCACGCCCCAGCGGCTGGCGGTCTACGACCATCTCGCCCGGGCCGAACACCACCCGACCGCCGAGGAGGTGTTTCGCGCGGTTCGCACCGAGGTGCCCCGGATCAGCCTGGCCACGGTGTACAAGGCGCTCGAGGCCCTGGTCGAGACGGGCGTGGCGGCGCGGCTGCCGGCCGCGGCGGGCGATTCCGGCGCGCGGTACGACGCACGTCGCGACCCGCATTACCACTTCCGTTGCCTCCGGACCGGAACGGTCCACGACCTGCCGACGCACTTCGACCCCGACCTCGTCGCCCGCCTCGACCCCGAGCTGGCCGCCTATCTGAGCCGCCGGGGCTTCCAGGTTACCGGCTATCGCCTCGAGCTGCTGGGGTTCCAGTCGCCCGCCGGCGGCCCCGGGCATGACGATGCCCGGGAGCTCGCCGCGACGGCCGACGACGGCGAGCGGCCGTCATGACCCAGGCCGCCCCCGACGAGCCCGCCCCGATCCCGCCGCTGATCGACACCCACGCCCACCTGGACGACCCGCGGCTGGCCGCCGACCTCGACGGCGTGCTCGCCCGCGCGCACGAGGCGGGCGTGGTGCAGGTCGTGGCGATCGGCACGACGGCCGCCGACAGCGCCTCGGTCGTCCGGATGGCGCGGGATCGTGCCGGCGTATTTGCCGCGGTCGGTATCCACCCGAACGAGGCCGCCGCGGCGGGCGAGGCCGACTGGAGTGCGATCCTCGAGCTGGCCGGATCTCCCGAGGTGGCCGCCATCGGCGAGACCGGGCTCGACCGCCACTGGGACCGGACGCCGTTTCCCGTGCAACGCGAGTGGTTCGACCGCCACCTCGAGCTGGCGTACCGGCTCGAGTTGCCGGTGGTGATCCACGCCCGCGACTGCACCCGCGAGCTGATCGACCAGCTTCGCGCCCAGGGCCGCCCGGTGCGCGGGGTGCAGCACTCGTTCACCGGGACCTGGGACGACGCCCGCGACTTCCTCGACCTGGGCCTGCACATCTCGTTCGCCGGAATGGTCACCTACACGAACAAGGCCCTCGACGCGCTCCGCGAGGTCGCCGCTCGGGTGCCGCTGGACCGCATCCTGGTCGAGACCGACAGCCCCTACCTGAGCCCCCACCCGTTCCGCGGCCGGACCAACGAGCCGGCGCGGGTCGCCGTGACCGCGCGACGGATCGCCGAGGTGCGGGGGATTTCGCCCGCCGAGCTGGCCCGCGCGACCACCGAGAACGCGCGCCGGCTGTTCGCCCTTCCCGCCGGCCGGACCCTCTAGCGCATCGCCGTTGCGTGGCGCACGGGCGAGCGATGGCGGTGAGAGTCGGTCCCGCAAGCCCACGAAGGGGGCGCCAGGGCGTAGCCCGGGGTCGTGTGTGGCGCTGCGGTCCGAGCCCGGAGGGCTCGGAGCCCGCCCGGCCTCTCCGCGAGCCACCCCTCTGCAATGCGATCCAGACCCCCGGCGTCACGCCATCACCCCGGCCCAAAGAATCGCCCCGCACGGCAAGCCTTGCCCGATCGCCGGAATTTCACCATGTGGGACTTGAAATTCCAGAAAAACGTGGATTTCACCCCCTCGACGCCGATCGCGGGCTACTCTTATCCTTGAGATGAGCAGCGAATGCCGGCGGCAGATCGGCGCGTCGTTTGCACTATCGATGGAAAAGGCCGCCGGTTGTAGGAATTGCCATTCACATCGCACATCTCGCGTCCTGGGGAGATTGTCACGGTCATGAACGCCGGGAGTATGATCCGGAGCGCCTGGGAGTTGGTGCCGATCCTGATACTGCTGATCGTGGGGGGCGTCATCGCGATCCGCAGCGGCGTCCCCGCGCTATCGTCGAGGCAGGGCCTGCGGTTGGCGATGGGGAACGCGTCGCGGGTGGTGATGCGCCTCCTCGGCTACGGCGCGGTGATGCTGGTCGTCCACGAATTCATCGGCATGCGGACGGGCCTGGGGTGGTGAAAGCCGGCCGGTTGCCGGACGCCCATGGCGATGTCGATGTCGACGCGTACGTGGGCATGCGCAATTGATCCCCGCCGGCGGCGCGCCGGGCGGCTTCAGACGCCCCGCGCGGCCGGGTCCCAGAGGATCTTGTGGAGCTGGACCTGGAGCCGGATCGGCAAGCCGGTCTCGAGGATCCAGCCGGCCAGCTCGGTGGGGCCGACGGCGCCGAAGGCGGCGCTGAACAGGACCGGGCAGCGGTCGACCAGCCGGTGCCGGCGGACGACGTCGACGGCCCAGTCGAAATCGCCCCGGTTGCAGAGCACGGCCTTGACCTCGTCGGTCGGCCGGAGCCGGTCGAGGTTGCTCCAGAGGTTGGCCGCGGCCTCGCCCGAGCCCGGGGTCTTGATGTCGAGGATCACGCGGACGCGGGGATCGACCGGCGCGATGTCGACGGCGCCGCTGGTCTCGAGCAACACGGTCTTGCCGGCGTCGGCCAGGCGAGTCAGCAGCGGGTGGACCTCGGGCTGGAGGAGCGGCTCGCCGCCGGTGATCTCGACCAGGTCGCCCCCCAGCTCGAGCACGGCCTCGACGACCTGGTCGAGCCCCCGGGGCGCTCCCTCGAAGAAGGCGTGGGGCGTGTCGCAATAGCCGCAGCGCAGGTGGCAGCCGGTCAGGCGGACGAACACGCACGGCAGCCCGGCGAACGTGCTCTCGCCCTGGATGCTGCGATAGATCTCGTGCACGACCAGCGTCCCGGCGGGCTTCTGCTCGATCGGGCGCAGCCGGTGGCGGTGCGTCGGCGCGATGGGCACGATCGCCGCCGCCGGAATGGTCGTCCCGACGTCCACGATGATGGAGTCGTCCCTGCCATCGGAGATCGTGAAGCCGGAAGACATGAGCTTGCCCGGGTCTGGATCGTTGGTCGCCGCCATGTCCCATCATACGGGCCCGGACGGCATTCGCCCAGAGCAGCCCCGCGCGGTGCGGTGCGGTGCGGTGCAGTACGAGGCGGTGCGCGGCCATCGGGTCGGAGCGACAGGAAGCCCGGCGGGTCAATCGTCCCGGAGGACCCGGCCGTCGTCCAGCCGGAAGGTCATCGGCGCCTGGAAGTCCCAGGTCTTCTCCGGGTCCAGGCGGCCGACGACGGCCTGGCAGCCCTCGGGCGGCTTCCATCCGGCCTGGTCGTGGAGGAGCACGATCGCCAGCCGCTCGTCCCCCTCGGTCCGGCAGAGGCCCGACCGGAGCCGGCGGTTGCATCGGCGGCAGCCGGCCCGCGTCAGGATGACCTTCCACCGGCCCTTCGTCAGGTCGGCGTCGATGTGGATGGAGGGGATCAGGTAGAACGGCCGCCCCAGGAACCGTGGCTTCTCGATGGTGAAGGACTTCGCCGCGGCGATCCGCGCCGCGTCGAGGTTGCTGGTCTGCGGGATGTACAGGGGGAAGACGATCGAGCCGATCGCCGTCCCGACGAAGAACGCACCGAGGCAGGCGCCGCCCAGGAGTCCGAAGGGCTTGCCGGGTGGCCGTTCGGCGACGAGCGGCCTCCAGAGCAGCGCCCCGGCCCCCGCGAAGTCGACGAGGGCCAGCAGCCAGGGGGGCGACGGGACGTCGCCCAGGCAGCCGCATTCGGAATAGCCGCGGTTCGTGCCGATCAGCGCGGTCGCGGCCAGCAGGAGGTACAGGAGCCCCGCCGCGCGCTCGCTGGCCGCCGGCCAGAGGCCCAGGAGCACCGCACCCCCGAGGATCAGCTCGATCGAGGCGCCGACGGCCGCGAAGGTCCCCTCGATTCCCTCGGGCGACGTGTCGTAGATCTGGTAGAGCTTCAACCCGCCCGCGAGGCACAGGAACGCGCCGAATCCGCGCGCGACCGGCGACGAGGGGCGGTACCACTTCTTCGGGCCGCTCGGGGCCGGGTCGGGTGGCGGCGGGACTTCCATCAGGCAGGTCTCTCGAGATGCCGCGGCCGCCGCCCCGGCGCGGCGATCACGCGGGGCGCGTGGCCGGCCGGCCGGGCGAGGGCCCGCGCGGGGTTCGGGTCGGTCACTTCGCCTGCAACAGCCGGTTCAGCCGGGCGGCCTCGGTCTTGATGAACTCGACATCGAGGAACGGGTCGGCCGAGATCCGCTGGAACCGGACGTCGCCCCTCGCGTCGATCAGGAAGGTGCCGTGGAGTGGCTGGTTCTCGAAGTCGTCAAAGGCGCGGTAGCGCCTGAAGACCTCGAGCTTCGGGTCCGGCAGGAACGGCATCGGGAACTTGACGCCCTCCTTGTTGTTCTTGAGCGCCCGGGCGGCCTCGAGGTCGTCGGTGCTGACCGCGACCATGTCGACGCCGAGTTTTTTGAGCGCCTCGGACTCCTTGCCGAACTCCTGGAGCTGCTGCATGCAGTGGGCGCACTTGCCGCCGAGGAAGAAGATCACGAGCACCTGCCGCCCGCGGTGCTCCTGGAGCGACCATTTCTTGCCGGCGGTGTCGGTCCCCGCGAGCGGCTCGGCGGGGAACGGCGCCCAGGCCAGCGGGCCGAGCGTGGTCAGGTCGATCCGCTCGATGGGCGTCTCGTCCGAGCCGTGCGACGGCGAGGCCGGCAGCGCCGGCGGCGTCCAGGATTTATCCGCCTTCCACCGCGCGACGATCGCCTCGAGGCGGCGGAAGACCGGCGTGTCGCGGTCGGCCCAGCGGGCCGCGGGCACGAGCCGGGCATACGCCTCGCGGGCTTCCTGATCCTTGCCGCAGGCCGCGAGGATCTCGACCAGCGCGGCCATCGGCGGGACCTGGCCCGGGTTCTGATCGACGGCCTTGCGGGCGACGCTCTCGGCGAACCCGTAGTTCCGGGCCGCCAGGTGGGCGCGGGCCAGCGCCTCGCCCCGCATCGCCGGCGCCTTCGCGAACCGCTCGAAGGCCGGGCCGACCTCGCCGCGGGCCAGCAGCTCGTAGCCCTCGAGCTCGGCCTGCGCGGGCCTCGCCGCGGGGATCGTCAGCTTCCGCAGGGCCTCGATCTGCTGCGCCAGGGCCTTGGCGTCCTTGCGGGCGGCATAGGCCAGGCCCAGTGTATGGGCCCGCTCGAGCTGCTCCTGCGGGATGCTGGACCAGTCGATCGCGCCCGAGAGCGTCGCATCCACCAGGTCGTCCCACATCTCGTACCGCGCGAGGACCTCGGCCCAGCGGAGCCGCCCATATCGCTGCGGCGAGCCGCCGTCGTTCGGGCCGTTCTTCTGCGGGTCGCGCGGCTGCTCGACGAGGTTCCGCGCCACGGCGATCGCGTCGTGCACCCGGCCGATGTGGCTATAAGTGGTGCAGAGCCACTGGTTGTTGTGCGCGTAGTTGTGGATCTCGAACGGCATCACCCGGTCGCGGATCATGTAGGCGTGGTCGACCCGGGCCGAGCCCTCCTGCTGGTAGGCGGCGTCGGCATAGCGGCGCAGGCCGGTGTAGGTGTGGCCGGGCATGTGCCAGGCGTGGGCGATCCCCGGCGCGGCGCGGGCGAAGGTCGCGGCCGAGCGCTCGGCGCGGATCGGCTTGACCCCGTCCCAGAGGTGGATGCGGTAATGGTGGGCGCCGGGGTGCATCGGCTCGGCGTGGAGCACCGTGTCGAGCACGACGTCGAGCGCCTGGCGGCTACCGGCGGCGCCGGCCTGCCAGGCGACCATCACCATCCAGGCGCGGGCGTCGATGTCGTCGGGGAACTCCTGGACGATCGTCTCGAGTCCGTGCAAAAGCCCCTGCTGGTTGCCCCGGGGGTTCTTGGGGTCCTTGTAAAAGGCTTCCAGGGCCTCGATGTAGAGCACCTCGCGCCGGGAGGTCGACGCCGGGTTCACCCGCTTGCGCGCCTCCTTGACGAACTCGCGGGCGCGGCGGGCGTTGTTGACGTTCGCCATCGCCATGCCCCAGTAGGCCATGGGGCAAGCCGGGTCGAGCTGTGCGGCCTGGCGAAACGACCGCTCGGCCTCGAAGTACAGGAACGAGTGGAGCTGCGCGACCCCCTGGTCGACGAACGCCTGTGCCTGCGAATTCCTGGTGGTAATCGGGAACCGGACCTTGCCCATGCCGGGCATCAGGTAGGCGGCGTGGCGCGGCCCCTCGTTGAACGGCTCGCCGTGCACCGAGTGCCCCGGCGCCGGGACGGCCGGGGTCGATTCGGAGGCCGAGGCGGTCGGTTTCGTCGGCTCGTCGCCCGCGACCCGGCGCGGGCCGTACAGGGAAGCCACGAACGCGGCCATCAGCCCGACGCGGCGCAACTGTCGATGCATCGGCGAAGTCTCCTGCCCGGGCGGGCGAGGGGGTGGACAGAAAGGCCGGCGGGTCCAGCGACGGCCGCCGGCAACGTCCTCGCGCCGCGGGATCCGTCGGGAGGGGTCGAGCGGACCGGTTCGGCGGCAAGGCGGTCCACCGATTGTGACCGCGCGGCCCCAGAATATCGAGATCCTACCCCCGCCGGCCGGCCGGCAAGTCGACAGGCATCCGCCGATCAGTCCTTGCCCCACTTCTCGAAGAACTCCGCCAGCTTCGACTCGTCGAACATCCGCCCGTCGCTCCGGAAGATCTCCACGCGGATCTGCCCGTCGTCGTAGAAACTCACCTCCCAGCGCTCGCCGGGGTACGCGAAGCCAACCATGATTGAGCCCCGCACGTCGCCGCTGAGGGTGTAGCGGACCTTCTGCTCGTCGAGCCGATACAGGAAATCGATCAGGGCCCGCAGATGATTTTGCATGGCCAGCCCCTCAGACAATGGGAAGGGATCGAAGGCAAAGAGCAAGGAGCGGACGAGAGAGCGGCGTCATCTCTTGCCATGTCGCCGCTTGCCTCTGTCTGCTCTCATCAATCTGGCCTTCGGAATCGATCCCTCACAGGCTCTCAGTCAGATGTAATACTCCACCAGGTTCTCGGGCGTCTCCTGCGCCCAGTCGGGCTGGAGGCGCGGCCGGGCGGACAGGACGACGCCGGCGACCCGGTGGGCCTGGGCGCGCAGCTCGGGCACGGCCGTGGTCTCCCACAGCGTGCCCTTCAACAGCGGCCCGATGGCGAAGAGGACGTCCGAGGGCCGGCCCTCGCGGTCGACGACGGCGAAATCGGGCGTGACCTCGATTCCCATGTCCAGCTCGTCGGGGCGGACAAGCCCGCGCCCGAGCAGGTTCCGCATGAGCGCCCCCGGCTCGTCGGCGGGCGACTCGCGGGGCCCGGTGCAGTTGACCATCAGGGCCGCCGCCAGCGCGCGCGGCGGACCGCCGTCGCCCGGCTCGACCGCCGCGACGATCCGGGTTCCCTCGCACCGCAAGGCGCCCAGCTTACCCCTGTGCACCACCAGCCGGCCGGCCTCCTGGGCGTCGGCCATCATCGCGGCGACGGACGGCGGGATCCGGTGCCGCACGACGTTCCACCGCGTGCGATAGTGCCGCGAGAATGCCTTCCGGTCGGCCGCCGAGAGGTTCCGCCAGATCCGTTGCGTATAGGGCCGCAGCTTGTCCACGACGATCGCCGGGTTCATCCCGGCCGCGCGGACGATCGTGCAGTGCTCCTCGATCAGATCGGCCAGCTCGCGCAGGCCCATCGTCTCGACGGACTCGGGCGGGAACGCGGGATAATCGCTCCCCTTGAAATGGGCCAGCGGCAACAGACCGGTGCGCGACACCGCGTGCACCGTCCCGCGCCAGCCGAGCGAGCGGAGCGTCAAAAACGCGTCGATCATCGTCAGCCCGGTGCCGACCAGGAGCACGTCCTCGCCCGGGTCGGGCAGCCGATCCTGCCAGCCGCGCCAGGGGTTCCCGCAATAGGCCGGATGATCGCGCACCGGCCCCGGCGGAACGAGGTCGTGCGGCGCGGGATTCCCCGTCGCCAGCACGACCCGGTCCGCGTCCACCGCGTCGCCCGACCGCAGCAAAACCCGCGCGCCCCGGCCGACCGACGCCGGCTCGAGGTCCACCACCTCATCCTCGACCAGCTCGATCCCCACCCGGGCCGGCCCGGCCACCGGATGGGCGTGCCAGAACAAAATGTCCTGGAGGTAGTCGCCATACACCCGACGCGGTACGAACTGCTCGCGCACCTCGGCCAGCGGCAGGTCGGAGAACTCGCACCGGTTGCGCAGCCAGTCGACGAAGTGCGCCGGCAAATCCGGAAACGCCGACATGTTCCGTGCCACAACGTTCAACAGATGCTCGGGGTGCGTCGTCCCATAGGCGACCCCTCGCCCGGTCGGGAACCGGTCGTTGACGACGACGACCCGCAGCGCCTCGATGCTCAGCCGGGCCAGGTTGACGGCCGTCATCGTCCCGCAGAACCCGCCCCCGACGATCGCGATGGTCTTCACGGCTCCCGCGCCCCCTCGCTTCGCTTCGCTGCCGCGCCCGTCTGCCCCGTTGCCACCACGCCGGAGATGCCCCAGTCGCGTGCCGCGCCGCGCCGGATTTATTCTATTAACAAAGAATACCCTGAATTCCGGTCGCCGTGACTGGCCAGTCATCGGCGAAATTCGGATTGGCCTCTCGCCGTGCGACCGTCGCGGTCGATCTCCTCATCGGGCCGGACGCGCCGCGCCGGTCGGCGGTCAAGCCTGTTGGCTCCAACTTGACCAGCTTATCCACATTGAGATGACCTGAAGAAACACTCAGAAAAAATTCACCGATTGCAGGCTACAACGCAGAGCGTGTCCGTTATACTTAGTAGAGACGGTAAACGGAACGGAGGACGACCTTCGAGCCTGCCACCAGATAGCGTACCCTCCCTCCTGCAAGACGTGAGCGACCGCCTCTCCCCGGTCCTCAGCGGAATCGAGTTCCGGGGCAGCTACCTCTCCATCCCGGCACTCTGCACGAAGGGGCTCTCCCACTGAGCCCGAGACGCGACCTGTGTTTTTGGGGCGCCGAAAGCCCGAGGAGATCTGGTAATGTCGTATCACTTGCATCGCACCCGCCAATGGACGGCGTGGTTCCTGGGCGCACTGGCGCTCTCGCCGTTCGCGTTCACGTTCTCGTTCGGCTCGCCGGAGGAGCGCCAGCAACTCTCGCCGGTCACGGGCCGGGTGTGTTTCGCCGGGCGGCCGGTCCAGGACATGACGCTGTGCCTGGACCAGGGCGGCCGGCACGCGGCGTTCGGCCTGCTCCGGCCGGATGGCTCGTTCGCGCTCAACACCATGGGCTGGACCGACCGGGGCGCGATGCCGGGCCGGTATCACGCTCACCTGTACACATTCGAAAACGGCCCCACGCTGCCGGGCAAGTTCCGAAGTCCCGAGACCTCGGGCGTCGAGATCGAGATCGCCCCGGGCTGGAACGACCTCCAGATCGAGCTCCACTGATCGCCGGCCGCCGATCCCTCTCCCCGACTTCCCTCCCTCCCACGACCCTCCCCACGAAGGGCCGGGACTCTCCCGTCCGGCCCGGATCGCCTTTCCTGCCGGCGCGATGATCGCGCATGGACTTCGGCAAAACAGGTCCGGAATTTGCTCCTGGAACCCGGCGAACATACGTCGAGGTCGCGGTCGTGATGGTGATCGCGATCGAGCGAGCCCGTCCCCCTGACGCCGGGAGCAGGAGACGACACCACGATGCCGGGCCCCGAAGCCGAAGCTGCCGCGTTCAGCGACTCCACCGGGTCATACGAGCCTCGCCGCGACCGCCAGCCGCCGCGGGTCAGCGTCAGCGTCGGCGGGTTGACCGACCGGGGCAAGGTGCGCGGCCACAACGAGGACCACTTCCTCGTCGCCCGTCTGACCAAGGCGATGCGGATCTGCGCCACCAGCCTGCCCGGCGACGGCCAGTCGCCGCTGTCCGAGGAAGAGGGTTATTTGATCGTCGTGGCCGACGGCATGGGCGGCGCCGCGGCCGGCGAGCGCGCCAGCGCCCTGGCGGTCGAGAGCGTCGAGGCGTTCGTCCAGAACACGCTCAAGTGGTTCCTCCACCTGGGCCATCGCGAGGAGCGCGTGCTCTTTGACGAGCTGCGCGAGAGCCTCCAGCGCGCCGATCGCACCCTGTTTGACCGCGCCCGCAGCAACCCCGCGCTCTGGGGCATGGGGACCACCCTCACGATGGCCTACAGCGTGGCCGACGACCTGTATATTGTCCACGCCGGCGACTCGCGCGCTTATCTCTACCGCGACGGCCAGCTCGATCAGATCACCACCGATCACACGGTCGTCCAGGCTCTTGTCGACGCCCGGATGATCTCGCCCGAGGAGGCCCGGCACCACCACCGCCGCCACGTCGTGACGAATGTCCTGGGCGGGCCGAGCGAGGGCGTCCACGCCGAGATCCACAAGCTCTCGCTCCGCGACGGCGATACTCTGCTGTTCTGCACCGACGGACTCACCGAGCCGGTCCCCGACCCCGACATCGCCGAAGTTCTCGCCGGCCGCGACGACCCCCAGGAAGCCGCGAAGGCGCTCGTCGCCCTGGCCAACGACCGCGGCGGACCCGACAACATCACCGCCATCGTCGCGCGGTTCCACGTCGATCGCTGAGAATCCGCCCGATCGAAACTTTCCCGGGAATTGTGGAACGATCCGCCCCCTCCGTTACATTACACATGTCCTCGCGAGGTAACGGACAGTCGGTCGGGCGGAGGGTCGCGGCGGTGTCCATCGGCAAGGATCGGGCGGTTCGGAGATCGCTCCGGACGCTGTTCAACCTCGGCACGATCGGCGAGCTGACCGACGGCCAGCTCCTCGAGCGGTTCGCCACCGAACCCGGCGAGCCGGCCGAGCTGGCCTTCGCCGCGCTGGTGGAACGCCACGGGCCGATGGTGATGCGCGTCTGCCGCGGCGTCCTGGCCGACCCCAATGACGCGCAGGACGCCTTCCAGGCGACGTTCCTGGTCCTCGTCCGGCGGGCGCGGGGGCTCTGGGTGCGCGACTCGATCGGTCCCTGGCTGCACCAGGTCGCCTGCCGGACCGCGGCGTGCGCCCGGGTGGCGGCGGCCCGCCGGCGCCGGCACGAGCGCCACGCGGCCGAGCTGGCGGCGGCAACGATCCGGCCCCAGGCGGACGTCGAACTCGAGCGGCTCCTGCACGAGGAGATCGACCGCCTGCCCGAGCGCTATCGCTCGCCGGTCGTCCTGTGCGACATCGAGGGCCGCACCCACGAGCAGGCCGCGCGGCACCTGGGCTGGTCGGTCGGAACCGTCAAGAGCCGGCTCTCCCGCGCCCACGGCCGACTGCGCGACCGCCTGACCCGTCGGGGTATCGGCCCGGAAGTTCGGGCGCTCGCCCCGATCGGGGGAGCCGGCCTGTCCGGCCCGGCCTGGACGGTCCCCCCCGCCCTGCTGGAAGCCACAACAACCGTCGCGGTGCGATTCGCCGGGATCGGCCGCGCCGCGGCCGTCCCCGGATCGGCCGCTTCCCTCGCCCGAGGAGTCCTCAAGGCCATGTCGATGACGCACTGGTGGAAGGCCGCCACGGTCCTGCTCGTCGCCGGCGCCACGGCCTCGGGCGTGGAGTGGCTGGGAAGCGGCGGAGACGGCCCGCCGGGGCCGGCGGCGGCTCCGAGCGCCAGGCAGAAGAACCCTCTCCAGGCCGGCGACGCGCCGACTCGCGAGGCGACGCCCGGCCGGCTCAGGCATGTGGTCTTCGCCCGCGGGACGGTCGAGCCCGGACGGACGAGTGACCTCTATTGCCGTGTCGAGGGCAGTACAACGATCATCAGGATCGTGCCCGAGGGAACCCGCGTCAAGAAGGGCCAGGTGATCTGCGAGCTCGACTCGGCCGCTGTGCGCGACCGGCTCGTCAACCAGGTGGGTGCGACGAAGGACGCCGAGGCCGCCTACCAGCGCGCCCGCCTGGCCCGCGAGGTCGCCGAGATCGCGCTCGTCGAGTACAGGGAGGGCGTCTACAAGCAGGACGAACAGCAACTCCAGGCCGAGATCGACGGCATCCGCGCCGCGACCCGCAAGACCGAGGGCCGCCTCGAGCGGACCCGCGAGGCCGGCCGCCGGGTCAAGGACATGCTCGCCCGCGCCGGAGGCGCCCGGACGCCCGCCGACATCGTCGCCGAAGTCGACATCCAGGACCGACTCGAGGACGCCGAGGGATCGCTCGAGCGGCAGAAGCGCTCGCTCGCCGAGGCTGAGCGCAGGCACGAGGTCCTGGAGAAATACACCCGCCCCCGGACGATCAAGCAGCTCGAAGGCGAGCTCGAGAAGGCCCGCGTCCAGGAGATCACCCTGCGAACGGCCTGGGAGCGGTCGAAGATCCTCGAGAAGCAGCTCGCGGTGCAGATCAAATACTGTATGATCACCGCGCCCCAGGACGGCGTCGTGGTGCTCGCCAACGATCCCAATCGGTACTTCGGCGCCGGGCCGCAGATCGAGGAGGGCGCGACGGTCCGCGAACGGCAGAAGATCGCATCGGTCTACGACCCGAACGGGCCGATGCAGATCAACGCCAAGGTCGACGAGGCCGACATCAAGAGCGTCCGCCGGAAGATGCCGGTGCAGGTCAAGGTCGACGCCTACGCCAGCGCGACGATGCCCGGCGTGGTCACCGAGATCGCCCCGCTGCCGGATCCAGGCAGTTTCTTCAGCAACAACGTCAAGGTCTACACCACCCGGGTCCGGATCGACAAATCGCCCGTGCATCTCGTCCCGGGCCTGACCGCCTCGGCCGAGATCGCCGCCGGCGAGCTGGAGAATGTGCTGGGTGTGCCGAAAAATGCGGTGATCCACTACAACAACGGAGACCACCTGGCCGTGAAGGCCGACGACGGCAAGGTCGAGTGGCGCGACGCGGTGCTGGGCGCCTCCGACGGCACGAACGTCGAGGTCAAGCAAGGGCTCAAGGCCGGCGAGAAGGTGATCGTCGACCCCCGCCCGTTCCTGACCGGCGAACAGAAGGCGATCCTGGAGGCCGAGCACGGCGCCGCCCTGCAAGAAGACGCCCAGCGCCAGGCCAACATCCGCAAGGCGGCCGAGCTGCGCAAGGCCCGCAGGAAGGCGTCGGCGAACCGATGATGGGATGTAACACTTAACCGCGAAAATCGCGAAAGACGCGAAAAACACAGACGATCGAGGCGACGTCGGGCTGTGCTGGGCTCGCACTCATCTTCTTTTTCGCGCGTTTCGCGTTTTTCGCGGTTAAATCCGAACGTATTTCCTTCTACGCTTTCATCCCATCAGGCTATTTCGCGGTTAAATCCAGAACACCCCTACGAGAGAATCGCCTTCACCACGTTCCCGCCCACGTCGGTCAGGCGGAAGTCGCGGCCCTGGTAGCGGGTGACGAGCCGGAGGTGGTCGAGGCCCAGGGCGTGGAGCACGGTCGCCTGGACGTCGTGGACGTGGACCGGGTCCTTCACGACGTCCCAGCCCCACTCGTCGGTATCGCCGTGCGCGAGGCCGCCGCGGAAGCCGCCGCCGATCAGCATCAGTCCGCCGCAGAGCTGGTGGTGGTCGCGGCCGTAGCTGTCGAAGGCCATCGGGCCCTCGCAGTAGCTCGTGCGGCCGAACTCGCCGCAGAAGATCACCACCGTGTCCTCGAGCAGCCCGCTCAGCTTGAGGTCGGCCAGCAGCGCCGCGATCGGTTTGTCGACTTCCTCCATCTTCCTCCTGAGGAGGATCGGGATTCCGGCGTGATGGTCCCAGCCGCTATCCATGAGCTGGATGAACCGGACGCCGCGCTCGGCCAGGCGGCGGGCCAGCAGGCAATTATTCGCGAAGCTCTCCTTGCCGGGCTCGGCGCCGTACTGCTCGAGGACATCCGCCGGCTCCTTCGACAGGTCCGCCAGCTCGGGGACGCTGGTCTGCATCCGCGCGGCCATCTCGTAGGCGTGGATCCGGGCGGTGACCTCGGGATCGCCGCTGGTCGCGGCCTCGCGTTCATTCAGGGCCTTGACGGCGTCGAGGATCCGCCGCCGCGTCCCGGGGTCGACCCCATCGGGATTGGCGACGAAGAAGACCGGCTCCTTGCCGCCGCGGAAGGCGCAGCCCTGGTGGCGGCCCGGCAGATATCCGCTGTGCCACATGCGCGGGTGCGACGGCGAGCCGCCGTCGCGCTGGCCCGAGAGCATCACCACGAACTCGGGGAGGTCCTGGTTCTCGCTGCCGAGGGCATACGTTGCCCACGAGCCCCACGAGGGCCGGCCGAGCTGCATCGACCCGGTGAACATGATCGACATCGCGGCCTCGTGCAGGACGTGGTCGGTCTGCATCGAGCGCACCAGGCAGATGTCGTCGGCGAATGCCCCCATCTCGCGGAACAGCTCCGAGAGGCGCAGGCCGCTCTTGCCGAACGTCTTGAACTTGAAGCACGATCCAACCACCGGCAGCGCGCCCTGCTTCTCGGTCACGCCGGTGATGCGCTGACCCCGTCGCACCGAGTCCGGCAGCTCCTCGCCGCGGCGTTTGTTCAGCAGCGGCTTCTCGTCGAAGAGGTCGTGCTGCGACAGGCCGCCGGACGCGAAGATCATGATGACCCGCTTCGCCGTCGCGCCGCCGATCTTGTAGGCCGGCGTGTCACCAGCGCCGGCGGCGGCCGCCAGGCCGTGCCGGGCCATCAGGCTCGACAGCGCGATCGAGCCCAGCCCCAGCCCGCCCGCGCCGAGGAAGGCGCGCCGCGTGAGGTCGGCCGCGAGGACGTCCCGGGATTCGCGAGGAGCTTCGTTCATGGCCTCGTCCTGTCGCGGTGGAGGGTCTATCGGTGGATCGTGGCGTCGAGATTCAATAGCGCGCTGGCGACGCACGCCCACGCGGCGGCCTCGGCCGGGTCGAGGGCCTCATCCACCCGGGCGTCGCCGACGACGAGGAGCTTCTTTGCCTCCTCGGCGTGGCCCTTGAAGTGGGCGCGCTGGTCGTCGAGGAGCTTGCGGAGGACCTGCAACTCCGGCTCGGTCGGAGCGCGCGACGTGCAGAGGCGGAACCCATAAGCCAGGCGCCTCGCGTCCTCCTCGGGCTTCTTCAAATCGCGGGCGCGGCGGACGGCCTCGCGGTCGCGGATCATCCGCTGGCCGAGCATCCTCGCGCATTCGACATACACCGGGTCATTCAGCAGCGTCAGTGCCTGCAAGGGGGTGGTCGTGTCGGGGCGCGTCACCGTGCAGCTATCGCGCTTCACGGCGTCGAAGTTGACCATCGACGGATAGGGCGCCTCGCGCTTCCAGTAGACGTAAAGCGCTCGGCGGTACTGCTTCTCGCCGCGGTCGCGGCGATGGGCGTCGGGCATGGGGCCTGCGACCGTCTTCCCGGCGCCCGCGGGCTGCGGCGGCCGGACGCTCGGGCCGCCGATCTTCTCGTACAACAGCCCCGAGACCGCCAGGGCGTTGTCCCGGACCATCTCCGCCGAGAGGCGGAGCCGAGGGCCGCGGGCGAGTAGACGGTTCTCGGGGTCCCGGTCGCGCTTTTCCTTCGACGTCGACGACGCCTGGCGATAGGTCGCCGACAGCACAATCCGCCGGTGCAGCTTCTTTAAATCCCACTTGCCGTCGACCAGCTCGGTCGCGAGATAGTCGAGCAGATCGGGGTGCGTCGGGAGTTCGCCGCGGGTGCCGAAGTCCTCGGCCGTCCGCACCAGGCCGGCCCCGAAATACTGCTTCCAGACGCGGTTGACCAGCACGCGCGACGTCAGCGGATGCCGGCCGGAGACGAGCCATTCCGCCAGGCCCAGCCGGTTGCGCGGCGCACCGCGGTCCATCGGCGGCAGGACCGCCGGGGTCGCGGGACCGACATTCTCGCCCCGGTTCTTGTAGACGCCGCGCTTGAAGATGTACGCCTGCCGCGGCTTCTTCCGCTCCTCCAGGACCAGGGTCTGCGGCAGCCGTAGCTTGATGACGGTTTCCTCGTCCTTCAGCCGGGCCAGCTCGTCGGCGACGATCCGCCCGATGGGGTCGATGTGCGACCGGTAGTATTCGCGCAGCACCTGGATTCGCCGCTCCGACGGCGAGAGCCGGTTCTCCTCCTCGGGTGACGACGCCGGGGCGGATTTCTCGCCGACGAGGCTGACCTTGGCCGGGGCGCCCGGCTGAACGGGGGGCTTCGCGGCGTCGCCCGCAATTGATGCGACGGGCGCGGCCTTCTGCGAACGCGGCGCGTCCAGATCGAGGGCCGCCGCGACGGCGCCGGCGGCCGCCCTCACGGCGCCGTCGCGGGCCTTCAGTCGCAGGGCCGTCGCGACCTCGTGAGTCAGGACGTCGTCCCCCTCGGGCGTGATCGTGAAGAGAAAGGCTCCGCCTCCGCCGCCGCCGCGAGGTCCGCCGGGCCCCGCGCCGCCGCCCCCTCCGCCGAAGACGGCCTTCACGACGATCTCGTTCTAGCCCTGGCGGAGACCGATGCGAAACGACTTCTCAGGCATGCCTCGCCCGCGGCCCTTCATGCCGTCGAGCGTCTCATCGTCGATCTCGGGGAGGGGCGGCTCGTCCTTGTCGTCCCCGGCCTTCGCGGCCTTCGGCGCGACCGCCGGGCCGGCGGCTCCCCTGGCGGAAGCCGCGGGCGGCGGCGGGGCCGACGTCTGAGCCAGCTCGCCGTTGATCCACATCCGGAAACCGGCCGGCCCGGCGATCTGCACGGTCGCCGTGCGCGGGCGCGTCGAGACGACCTTGCGGGTGAGGTAATAGGCGACATTCGCGCCCCCGAGCTGAGCCGGAGCCCCGTCGCGCCAGACCCGCTGCTCGGCCCAGGTGATCTTCTCGGGCCGGGGCTTTGCTGGCGCGGACCTGGCAGGTTCCTTTGCCTCGGTTTTCGCGGCCTCGGGCTTCGCCTCCGGTTTGGCGTCCTTCTTCGCCTCGGGACCGGGTTTTGCCGGCTTCGCGTCCTTGTCCTTGGCCACCTGCCCTTCGCCCGCGGGCCTGGCGTCCTTCTTCGCCTCGCCGGTACCCTTGTCGGGGGGCGGAGTCTCCTTCTTGACCGGCTTCTTGTCGCTGGCCGGCTTCGCGGCGCCGGGCTGGTTCGGCGGCGGGAGCACGACCTTCGTGTAGCTCTTCTTCAGGTCCAGCGGCTCGTCGTTGATGTCCTTCTCCGGCTCGAAGGCCGTTTTGTACGCCGACGCCACGTCCGGCGCCGGGAACGGCCCGATCGAGCTCCACAATTTCGGCTGAGCGGGCAGCATCCGCTCGCGGATCCGGTCGTCCTGGGTGTAGGTGATCCGGAAGCGGCCGATGAGGCTCTTGAACTTCATCGGCGACGCCTGGTGTAGCGAGACGCGCAGCACCGACGCCTCGTTCGTCTCCAGCGGCTCGAGCGGGAGAAAAATCGCCTCGTGGGGCCTTTTGCGCTCGTCGTCGATGATGCTCCAGCCGAAGGATCCGCCCCCGGACCCCGGGCTGCCCACGGGCTCCACGACGATTGCCGACTCGATCGGGCCCGGAATCATGTCGAATGGGATGAAGTCTTCCCTGGGCTTCTGGTTGATGTCGGCCTCGGCGCGCGCGATGTAGACCAGCGGCGGCTCCTGGCTCTCGGAGACCGTCGTGTTGCGGATCTCGATCGCCGAGAGGACAAAGCGCCCGTCGGACGCGCGCCCCAGCGCTTTCTGGGACATGGAGTCGTCCGGCAAGACCTCCAGCCGCATCGCCGTGATCCGCTTCTTGCCCGGGAGCACCATGATGTCATAGGTATCCTTCACCGGCGCGGGGCCGGTGGACAGGATCGAGCCATCCGGCAGCGGCTTCAACTGCGACCCGCCGCGCGAGAGGAGCCCCGCGAGCGGGGGCGTCGTCCACTCGACCGGCGGGCCGAGCCGGGCGAGCGCCGCGCGCTCCCACTCGCGCTGGGCCCTGTCCATCAGCGAATCATCCCGCTCGAGCCGCGACTTCAGCGCGTTGATCCGGGCCTTCAGGTCGGCGAGCCGCGGCGCCTGGTCGGGGCTGGGGACGGGCATCGTCGACCGCGGGAGGACGAAATCGTTATCGCGCTCCTTGATGTTGTTGAAGAACGCGTAGAAGGAGTAGTAATCCCGCTGGGTGAACGGATCATACTTGTGGTCGTGGCACTGGGCACACGCGAGCGTCAGGCCCATGAAGGCCGTCGCGGTCGTGTTGACGCGGTCGATCACGTAGGCGGAGCGATATTCGTCCTCCTCCTCGCCCGCCTCGCTGTTGGTCGGGTGATTGCGGTTGAACCCGGTGGCGACCTTCTGCGCGAGCGTCGCATTCGGCAAGAGGTCCCCGGCGAGCTGCTCGACCGCGAACCGGTCGAAGGGCATGTTCGCGTTGCAGGCGTTGACCACCCACTCGCGCCATTTCCAGATCTCGCGGTGGATGTCGAGCTGGTAGCCGCTCGTGTCGGCGTAGCGGGCGAGGTCGAGCCACTCCTGAGCCTGGCGCTCGCCGTATCGCGGCGACTTCAGCAGGCGGTCGACCTGCGTCTCGTAGGCGTCGGCGCGGCGGTCCTTGAGGAACGCGTCGAGCTCGGCGGGAGTCGGCGGCAGCCCGTTGAGGTCGAAGCTGACGCGGCGGAGCCACGCCTCGCGGCTCGCCTCGGCCTCGGGCTTGAGGTGTTCTCGCTCCAGTCGCGAGAGGACGAAGGCGTCGAGCGGGTCGCGCACCCAGCGTTTGTCCGTAACGGCCGGGATCGGCGGCTTCCTCGGCGGCTGGAACGACCAGTGGTCCTCCCACCGGGCTCCTTGCTCGATCCAGCTCCGCAGCGTTGCGACCTGCCCCGGAGTGAGCGGCTCCGCCTTCCCCTTCGGCGGCATCCGCTCGTCCTCGTCATCGGCGTTGATCCGCTCCCAGGCGAGCGAGCCCTTCAGGTCGCCCGGCGCGATCGCGGGCTTGCCCGAGCGACGGGCCAGCGCCTCGTCCTTCAGGTCGAGCCGGATCTTCCCCTTCCGCGTTGCCTCGTCGGGCCCGTGGCACTGGAAGCAATGCTGCGCCAGGATCGGGCGGACGTCCCTCAGATAGCCGACGGCGCGACCCTTCGCCTCGACGCCAGCACCGCCCGCGCGGGCCGCCTTCTCATCGCCGAGGGCGCCGCCCGACAGCCCCCAGCCGGCAGCCGACACCACGATGGCGAGCACCATCGCGCCCGAGAGCCACCGGCGCCGGGCGTGCCATCCCTGTCGGACGATCGGAACGACGAGGATTCGCATCAGAGTCTGTCCCGGAAGGAGCTTCGCCGGATTCGCAGGTCGGGCCTTAGCCTGACGGATGGCCGCGGGGTCAGGCTAACGCACAGCCTGACCTACGTGACGAGTCTGCGGCCATCGGGACAGGCCCTCAGTCCGGCGGACGGACCGACCCGCCGAGGACCCGGGCCTTCCCGGGATGAACGACAATTGTAAAACGGGAGCCGGAAGACCGTCAAGCAGGCCCCTCCGGTTCGCCGCGCCGGCCGTTCATTCCGGTTGTCCGCGCGAACCTTCGCTCGTATAGTACATCAGGGTTCGTGGCGGGTGCGATGATCGCCGCGGCGCCCGGGCGGAAGCCCCGAGGTTGGAAGGCCGATCAATCCACCGATTGACTGGCCGACCGACCGTGAGGCTTCCGCCGGGGGACGTGCCGCGGAGGAAAGTCCGGACTCCACAGGGCGCGATGGTGGGTAACGCCCACCGTGCGGTTCGGTCGGTCTTCGGCCCTCGGGCCGGGGTAGATGGGACCAAACAGGGAAAGTGCCACAGAAAATAGACCGCCTCGGCCGGTGCGCCTCGGCGCAGCGGCCGCGGTAAGGGTGAAACGGTGAGGTAAGAGCTCACCAGCAGGCCGGGTGACCGGCCTGGCTCGGTAAACCCCATCGGGAGCAAGACCAAATAGGGGGGCAGGGCGAATCGGAACGCCCGGCGGTGCGGCCCAACAGCCGCTCCGTCGAGAAGACCACCGCCCACGGATCGGCCCGATCCGTCATGACTCTCGGGTAGGTCGCTCGAGGCGCCGGGCAACCGGCGTCCCAGATAAATGATCATCCGCGGCCGGGCGAGCCGCACCAGCGACCCGCCAGGCCGTCGACAGAATCCGGCTTACGCTACCCGCCACGAACACCTTTCTACCATTCCAATGCCACGCCCTGCCCTGCGACTGCCGGGAGAAGGCGCCCGGGGGCGGCTCAGGAGCAGATTCACCGCCAATCCAGCCGGATCTCAGCGGCCGATCCGCTCCTGGATCGCGGCCAGGGTCTCCCGCCTGAGATCGAGTCCGAACCGAGCAAAGAGCTTCCTGGCTGCATCCGCCGCCAGCTCGCGTGGTCGTGCGATCAACTCCGGCTGGGGTCCCTCCCAGGTATCGTGCCAGCTCGGCATCTGGAAGACGTATTCTCCTCGCAACGGGATCGTGGCGTCCGCCTCGACCAGCCGCCGTCCCTGAAGGCCCTTGAGCTGGATCTCGACCCGCATCGACGCCGAGCCGGCGGGCGAGAGGGCCAGTCGCGCTGCAAACTCGAAGATCTCGGTGATCTCGTAGATTGTGTCGACGTAACAAAAGAAGCGGCCAGGGGCCCACCCCGGCTCCGCGGCCCATATCCTCGATTGATCCCTCCAGTCTCCCGCGATCGCCCTGAATTGGACGAACTGGCCGCTCTGGTAGAGTCGCCAGACCTCGATGACATCCTCCCAGTCGATCTCCTGCCCGACCCAATCCTCGCCCCTCGACGTCGGAATCGCAGCGTCGACATGAGGATAATCCCACCCCCGCAGGCGGACCGAGGTCCTCGCGCAGATCTCGTAAAGCTCCGAATACTCGGCAATATGATGCCGCTTGAAGACCGTCGGCCGGATTGTCACGCGCCGGTAACCTCGCGTGCGGATCTTCTCCAGGACGGCCGGCTCGTGTGCGACGCTCATTCCATGTCCTCGATCTGCTTTTCGAACAGCTCCTCATCCGATGGGAAGGGCGGCGGGCTCGGCGTGACCGGGAACAACCCGGCCTTCTGCGCCCGGGTCACGAACTTCCGGACGCCCTTGTCGATGGCCAGCTCCAGTAGCTCCCGCATCTCCTCTTCCGAGGGATCTCGGAGGTCTCGGGCTTGTGGCGCGACCGGACATAGCAGGCGCCCCGCCGGAGGATCTGGTTGGCCCTGCCCGGGCCGGGACGATGATAGTCGCGGCTGCACAGAATCGGGATGTCATCGAACTCATGGACACGAACAACCACGAAGTTCCGCCCGCGTAGGCCTTGCATCTCAAGATCAAATCGGACACTTGGACTCGCGAACTCGTTCACCTTCTGCGACAGTTCGTCGTAAACCAGCCATGGCTCAATCCCGGCCTCGTCGAAGCCGACGGGATCCAGGCTGTCGGACTCCACGCCAAGAATCACGAACCCGCCGTCTCGGCGATTTGCCATCCCCAGGACAGCCCGGATGACACCAGCCAGGAACGTGGGGTCCGTCCGGCTCCCGGGGCCCTTGAATTCCACGCCATTGGTCTCGTAGCCCCGGGTGAACAGGCCCTCGAATTCCTGTTCTGTCACGACAATCCTCCGCCTCGGTCCAACCCCGCTGTCCCATTATCCGACGAATCGGTTCGTGCGTCGAGGCGGCCTTGCTACTGGGTTACCTCGATCGCCCCGCCGATCGCGAACGACTGCTTATCTCCCCGCCCGGGATTCGTTATCCTGGATCGCCGGAACACGATGCCGGTCCCGGTACGCGGCAGGCAGGGGAGAACCGATCGTCATGTCCTCGGGCGAGGCCGCCGAAGGCTGGTATGTGCGATCGCGGGGGCGCGTCCACGGCCCGATGAGCTGGGACCAGCTCGTCTCGATGCGCCTGCGCGGCCAGCTCGCGCGGTTCGACCAGCTCTCGCGCGACGGCCGCAACTGGGACCCCGCCGACAGCGTCGAGGAGCTCTTCCCTCGCTCGGCGGGCACCCCCGGCGCCTTCGTCCCCCCTCCGGGCGAGCGGAAGAAGAACACCGGCGCCGGAGCTGCCGCCGGCACTGGTTCCGGCTCGGGCCGCAAGAAGGGCGCCGCTCCCGAGGAGATCGGCTTCCTGATCCTCGACGACGAGCCCGGCCCGACCGGCCGCCGGTCGTCCACGTCCGCACCCGCACCCGCACCCGCCACGACCGGCCGCGGACCGGCCTCGATCCCCCGGCCCGGCGCGGCCGATGATCCCCCGGTCTGGTTCTACGCCGACGCCGGGATGCCGCAGGGTCCCGTGCCGCTCTCGCAGTTGAAGGACCTGGCCGACGCCGGCCGGATCAACCCCGACTCGCTCTACTGGCGCGCCGGCCTCGACCAGTGGACCGCCGGAAATGCCCTGCCCGAACTGGCCGCCCTCTGGCGGCCCCAGGTCGATGACGGGCTCGGGGTCAGCGCCGGTGCCGGTGCCGTCAACCTCCCGCCCCGCACCAGGACCGACGCGCCCGGCGCCGCCGGCCCGACCACGCCGCTCGATCCGTTCGCCGCCGCCAGCCTGGCGCTCAACCTGCTCTGCGGACTCGGCAACCTCGCCGCCGTCGTCGTCGCCGCGCTGGCCCTCCGCCGCATCGGGCGCTCCAACGGCTCGCTCCGCGGCCGGGGATTCGCCCTCGCCGGCCTGGCGATCGGTGTGGTCGGCGCCCTCGCCTCGGCCTTCGTGCTGCTCCGGATCTTCGGCGGCCCGGGCGCCAGCGATTGACCGTGCCCCCGCACACGAACTCTCGCCTGCTCTCAAAGCCTGTGTGAGTCGTTCATCGAGCGAGACGAGCGCGGTGCGGGCCGCTTTTGCCGACGTTGACTTCAGCGATCGCGATTCCTTCTGTCCGCAGATGTCGCCGATGAACGCAGATGAGGAAGACGCGGCCCATCGGCTGGACCTGGTCGCCGCTGCCTGCATCTCCTCGGTCTCTTCATCCGCGTCCATCGGCGTCATCTGCGGACGATTTTGAGTCTATAGCAAGGAAACCGGGCCGGTGGCTCTGAACATTTCGCCACTTCCGAGCGTATCTCCTGATGGACCCCTTCTTTCAGGAGTAGCACCATGCCAGGACCCGGCGAATACCGCCCCGACCCGA
>DAIDHB010000307.1 GCA_027452145.1 Planctomycetales bacterium | reverse complement strand
CGGGGAGATCAGGGTTCGCCTGACGGTCCGGGGGGCTGACGCCCCCCGGCTACGTCCTGATGCCCACTTCGTGGGCTTCCGGCACCGACTCGAACCTCCATCTCTCGCCCGTGCGCCATGCAACCGCAATGCGCTCTAAGGGCAACCTCGATACCCTGTTCCAGGCCCTCCGCCCTGGCCCTCTCGATCGCCTTCCGCTCGAAGATGTCGATGAACGGCATCTTGTTCTCCTGATGATAGGCCGTGACCTCGTCCCAGAACCGTTCTTCCAGCGCCTCGGGCAGCTCCATGATCCAGTCGATGAACCGGAACAGCCGCCGCAGGTCCTCCGGGCCCATCCCGCGGCCGTACGCCCCTTCACCAGCCGCACCTTCCAAAGGTGACGCTCGGCGGGCGAGCGGCGGGTCTCCATCGCCTTCAGGTGAGCCAGCACCACCACCGCGAACGGGTTCGGGTCGGATTCCAGCCTCTCGTATTGTCCCGCGTGGTCCAGCAGCTTGACAACCGGGAACTCGATCAGCGCCCGGAAGCCCCAGCGGCCGTACTCGTAGCGATCGGGACGCCAGCTCGGGTCGTCATCGGCCAGGATCGCCAGGCTGACAGTCTCGTGATCGTATCGGTCGAAGATCCGGTGGTTGTACACGAGCATCCGGCGGGGGAACTCGCGGTCCCTGCGCGCCTGCACTTCGACGTGGATGAGCAGCCATTTTTCCTCGCCGGTCTTGAGCCGGACCTTCACGAGTTTGTCGACATAGCGCCGGCCCTGCTTCGACTGGCGGACGATCGGCTGGAGCTCCTTGTCGAGCGGCTCGTATCCGCGGGACCAGTCGATCTCGGCGTGGGCGTCGGTGAAGAAGAAGGCCAGGCAGGGCTCGAAGTACTGGTCGAGCGACTCCTTCCAGGGGCTGTCCGCGTCGGCCCGTGGCGGCTTGCCCTTCCGCGGCTTCGCCCGGCTGGCGCTTCCGGAACTTCGTCGACGTCTGGCCATGTCGTTCGTCCCGATGTCCTTGCGATCCCGACGTCACCCGGGCAGACCCCAGGGCCGCGAGGATGATACCCTGGCTCATATCGACCGGGAATGACAGAAATCCGAGATGCGCGGCGTTCCCCGCCCCTCTTATCCTGCGGCGAGCGGCAAACAAACAGGCGATCGGCGATTCGGCCGGCGGCCGCCGCCCGCCGACGGATGAAACGGGACCGAAACCCCGAGGGCGAGGAGGACGTCGATCATGGCGAGCGGCCTGGCGATCGGGATGGGAGGCACCTTGAGGCACCTCCGCGATTTGTTCGGCGACGGCACGGCCGTCGGCCTGGGCGACGGGCAGCTTCTGGCCCGGTTCGCCGACTCGGGCGACCAGGCGGCCTTCGAGGCCCTGGTGGCGCGCCATGGGCCGATGGTCCTGGCGACCTGCCGCGCCGTGCTGAAGCACGAGCACGACGTCGAGGACGCCTTCCAGGCGACCTTTCTGGTCCTGGCGAGGAAGGCGCGATCGGTGCGGGCCGGCGATGCGCTGGGGGGCTGGCTGCACCGCGTCGCGTATCGCGCGGCGGTGCAGCTCGGCGCCGACCAGCGGCGGCGTCGACGTCGCGAGGCGGAGGCATCGACGATGGCGACGCCCGACTCCCGCACCGGCCCCGACCCCGAGGTTCGCTCCATCGTGCACGAGGAGGTCGACCGCCTGCCGGAGAAGCACCGGCTGCCGGTGGTCCTGTGCGACCTGGAGGGCCTGAGCTACGAGCAGGCGGCCAGCCGCCTGCGCTGGACCGTGCCGACGCTGCGCTGCCGGCTGGCGAAGGCCCGCCAGCAGCTCGGGAGCCGGCTCGCCCGCCGCGGGATCACCGCGGGTGCTGTCGGGATCGCCCTGGCGGCGTCGGCGGCCACCGCCCGCGCGGCCGTCCCCGCCGCACTCGCCCGCTCGACCGTCGCCGCGGCGGTCGGAGGGTCCACCTCGGCCGTCGCCGCCGCCCTTTCCACCCAGATCGTGAGGAGTCTCTTCATGGCCCGGCTCAGGATTGCCGCGATCGCGATGGCGGCGTCGGCCTCGATCGCCTCGCTCGGCGTCGTCGCCGTGGGCGCCTGGCGGCCCGAACCGCCCCGCGCCGCTGCTGCTGCCGCCGCCCAGAAAGCCCCGGCGCATGCCAGTGCCGACACAAACGCACCCCAGCCGGCCCCGGCCGACCTGATCGACGTCCGCGGCCGGGTCGTGGACCCGCAGGGCCGGCCGGTGGCCGGTGCCTCGGTGCGGGCCGCGATGCTCGACCGCGAGACCGACGAGATCCCGTCGACGACAAGCGGACCGGACGGGACGTTCCGGCTGCGCGTCCCGCCCTGGCGGCGGAACACGGTCCTGCGTCGGACGGATGCCATGTTCCCCTGGGTCGTCGCCGCGGCGAAGGGGTATGGACCCGGCTGGGCGTCCGCCGTCCGCCAGCCCGGCGGGCCCGAGGAGACCACGATCCGGCTGGTCGAGTCCGGCCCGCCGATCGAGGGCCGGATCGTGGATCTCGAGGGTCGCCCGGTGGCCGGCGCCCGGGTCAAGGTCGGGAGGATCTGGTTCAGCCGCAAGGACGGCCTGGCGAGCTGGTTCGACCAGATCCGCGCCGGCGGTATCAACAACCCCTTGCAATTCCTCGATTCGTTCCCCTCGGACCTCGCGACGTCCACCGATGCCGATGGCCGCTTCCGCCTGGCCGACCTCGGTCCCGACCGGATGGCCGAGCTGCTCGTCTCGTCTCCGAAGATCGCCACGGCGCAACTGTACGTTGCCAACCGCGACGGCGCGCCGGTCCGCGTCGCCGATCCCCACATGGCGATGACGCGCACCTCCTCGACGACCTATTACACCCGCCGCCTCGACTACGCCGCCGAGCCGGCGCGCCCCATCGAGGGCACGATCCGCGACAGGGACACCGGCCGGCCGATCGCCGGGATCACCCTCCGCGGCATGGTCCACGACGAGGGCAGCCGCGTCTGGGCGCCGGGCGTCGAGGCAAGGACCGACGAGAAGGGGCATTACCGTCTCACCGGCCTGCCGCCGGCCTCGACCTACCGCCTGTTCCTCGAACCGGGCAAGGGCCTGCCCTACCCGAAGGCCACCTTCCGCACCCCGGAAGGTGCCCCGCCCGCGCTCGACACGCTCGCCTTCGACATCGCGCTCAAGCGGGGCGTGCTCGTCCGCGGCCGCGTGACCGACAAATCGACCGGCCGGCCCGTCTCGGGTCATGTGAACACCTACGCGTTCGTCGACAACCCGCATGTCAGCGAGTTCCCCGGCTTCCGCGACAGCTACGGGGCCCATGCCCGCCTCGACGACGACGGCCGCTATGAGGTCGTCGCGCTGCCCGGCCACGGGATCGTCGCCTGCCGCTCCGACCTGGGCGCGTATCGTCAGGGCGTGGGCGCCTCGGCCATCAAGGGCTTCGACCCGAAGCTGTTCGGCACCGGTGGGTTCAATACGTTCCCGAATTCCTGCCTGATCGGCGAGTACCACGCCCTGGCGGAGATCGACTCCGCACCCGGCGCCGAGACCATGACGAGGGACCTCCAGGTCGACCCCGGCCGGACGATCATGCTCCACGTCGAGGACCCCGAGGGCCGTCCGCTCGGGGGCACGAAGGCGTCGGGACTCACCGACCTGTTCTACTCGATCCCCTACCCGCAGGAAGCTTCCTCGATCGAGGTCCACGGCCTGTCGACCGAGAAGCCCCGGCGGGTGACGATCCGCCACATGGGCCGCAAGCTCGTCGCGTCGCTCGACCTGAAGGGGGACGAGGCCAGCCCGTTGACGGTGCGCCTCCAGCCCTGGGGGATTGTCACCGGCCGCGCGGTCGACGACGAGGGCCAGCCCCGCGGCAACGTCGAGCTGACCAACCTCGGCGGCATCTACCCCGCGCCGCCCCCGGACCACGGCATCCTGCCGGGCTCCGGCGACAGCCCCGGCCCGCGCACCGACCGCGACGGCCGCTTCCGCATCGAGGGCTTCGTCCCGGGCCTCAAGTATGGCGCGGCCGTCGTGGAGAAGAACGTGTACCTGGGCGGGATCTTCAAGGACGTGCGCGTCGGCTCGGGCGAGACGAAGGATCTCGGGGATCTCAAGGTCATGCCGCCGCGGCAGGGGAACTGAGCGGTTAGAATCGGTCCCGAATGTCGCGACGGCGGACGAGCAGGGTCGGTGAAATCGACCGATTGCCACGGCATTCCCCCGGAGGGTTTCACCCACCCTGCGACCGCCGAAACGACCCTCCGGGACGGAATCGGAGCGGCCATTGCCGCACCGCACCGCCGTCGAAACAAGACCAACCGACCAGCGTCCAGGCCGGCCCGGATACGCCGGCCCGAGGAACCTCGCCGATGCCGCTCCTGCCTCCCCTCCCGCTCCCGCTCTCGCTCCCGCTCCCGCGTTTTTCCGACCCTCGCCTCTCGCTCTGGCAATCGTCGGTCGCCGCCGTGCTCGCCCGCCACGCCGGGGGAAGCATCGACGCGGCCCACGCCGACCCCTTGATGATCGCCGCCAGCCACGCCGCGCTGCCGTTCCAGGGGCTCGCGTCTGGACAGTCCCCGCCGACGTTCGCCGCCGCGGTCGCCCCGGCCTCGGCCTCGTTGCGTGCCTTCGGCGCCCCCGCCGACGTCGCCGCCCTGGGGCATCTCGACTGCGCCGTCGAGTACCTCAAGGCCGTGTTCGACGACGATCCCGCCCGCCGCCGGGCCGCCCGCGAGCAGGTTGCCGCCTTCAGCGGATGCGACCCGCGGTGGGCCGAGGCCCTGATCGAGTACGAGAAGAACATCGCCCTCCAGCGCCGGCCGGTCCCCTACATCCCCCCGCGAGGCCCGGATTTCTCCGTCCTGAACATCCTGCCCGAGAAGGCCGTGATCGGGCTGGTGGCCGACTGGGGCACCGGCACGACCCAGGCGCGCGAGCTGCTCGGCCAGCTCGCGGCATCCCGTCGCCCCGGGGTGCCGTTCCTGCTGATCCACCTGGGCGACATCTACTATTCCGGCACCGACGACGAGGTGAATCGGTTCGTCTCCGACTGCCGCGCCGTGCTCGGGCCCGACGTCCCCGTCTTCACGCTATCGGGCAATCACGACATGTACTCCGGCGGGGCTCCCTATTACCAGGCGATCGCCAGCCTCAACGCCGCGCCATTCACCCAGCCGGCGAGCTATTTCGTCCTGCGCAACGCGCACTGGCAGATCCAGGCGATGGACACCGGCCTGAACGACCGCGACCCCTGGCAGGTCAATGCCGACACCACGTTCCTCGACCCGGCCGAGGCGAACTGGCACCGCCGCCAGCTCGCCGCCGCGACCGCCGCCGGCCGGAAGGTCGTGCTGCTCTCGCACCACCAGGCGTTTTCGGCCTTCACGAACATCGGCAGTGGATTCGTGAATGACCGGCTGCTCGCGGCCTTCGACGGCCGCGACCCGCTCAGCGACGGGACCAACTTTGTTCCCCTGGTCGCGCTGTGGCTCTGGGGGCACGAGCACAACACGATCGTCTACGGACCCTATCAGGAGATCGCGCGCGGCCGCTGCATCGGCAGCGGCGCGATCCCCGTCGCGGTGTCCGAGGACCCCTACTCCCCGCTGACGGATGCGATCCCCTTCGACGCGCAGGCCATCCTCGACAACGACGGCGCCGTCTACAGCCACGGCTACGCCGTGATGGAGATCGACGGCCCCGCCGGCACGGTCCGCTACTACCAGTCGCCCGATCCGAAGGGCCGCAACCCGATCTTCACCGACGAGTTCCCGGGCTGACGCGGACCCCTCGAAGTGGCTTTGAGCCTGTACCGGAAGCCCACGAAGTGGGCGTCAGGACGTAGCCGGGGGGCGTCAGCCCTCCGGAACGCCAGGCGAACCCTCATCTCCCCGCCATCGTATCACCCACCCGGCCGCGACCCCGCCACGCGGGGTCGCGGCCGGGTGGATCCGTCGAGAGGATTCCGTGTGTGACGCTACGGTCCGAGCCCGGGGGGCTGACGCCCCCCGGCTACGTCCGATCGCCCCCTGACGGGGGC
>DAIDHB010000306.1 GCA_027452145.1 Planctomycetales bacterium | reverse complement strand
AATCCTCTCGACGGACCCTCCCGGCCGCGACCCCGCGGCGAGGTCGCGGCCGGGAGGGTGGCACGATGGCGGGAAGATGAGGGGTCGCCTGGTGGTCCGGGGGGCTGACGCCGCCCCGGCTACGTCCTGGCGCCCACTTCGTGGGCTTCCGGGACATACTCCTGGTTGAAGTCCGTCGGGCAAGACCGCCCGACATAATTAAGGAACATAAATAAACTCGTTCATGCCGAGCATCGCCTGGCAGAAGTCGACGAGCGCGGCGCGATTCGCTTCTGCCTCAGGGCGGCCCGCGCGGAGATACGCCGCGCGCTGCGTCGCCAGGAACGAGGCGCCCAGCCTGGCCTCATCACCACCCGGCGGCCGGCCGAAGGCGATGCGGTAGGCTTGCGTGACCTCGGCCGCGGAATCGCCGGCGGCGACGCGCGCGGCCAGGCCCTCGGCGCAGTGGCGGGCCAGTCGGCTGTTCATCATCGCGAGTGCCTGGGGCGCCGTGGTGGTGACGCTTCGAGCGCCGATGCTCACCAGGTGCTCGGGCCAGTCGAAAAGCATCATCAGCGGGATGAGCCCGCTTCGTTTGATGAAGAAGTACACGCTCCGTCTCGGCATCTCGACGTCCAGCGCGCCGGGTCCGTACATCCTCGACTCGAGGCGGCCAGCGGCCGCGAGCATCGCGTCGCGGATCGGCTCGGCCTCCAGCCGCCGCGGGGCCCGGCGCCAGAGATACACATTCTCGCGGTCGAGCCGCGCGCGGGCCTCGTCGAAATCGTCGTTCTGCATGTACACGGCGCTCGTGACGATCAGCCGATGGATCGGCTTGAGCCGCCAGCCGTTTTCGATCAGACGCGCGGCCAGCCAGTCGAGCAGCTCGGGATGCGACGGCGGCGAGCCCTGGGCACCAAAATCATTCGGCGTGGCCACGATCCCGCGCCCCAGGTGGTGCTGCCACAGCCGGTTCACGATCACCCGGGCCGCCAGCCGGCCCGAGCCCGCCGAGGGGTCCGTCAGCCAGGCGCCCAGCGACGATCGCCGGTAGCTCGCACCCGGCCGCCGGGCGATCGAGGGCTCGATTCGCCAGTGCCTTGCGTCGTTCCCACCCGAGAGCACCTTCAGGACGCCGGGAATCGCCTCGCCCTGCTTTTGCGCCGCGTCGCCGCGCTTGAGCACATACGTTTTCGGGTAGAAGTGCGGGAACCCGCGCTCGTCGGCGTTGTGCTTCGTGTGAGGGTAGCCCTCGGCGGTGACCTGCATCTTCACCGGTTTGGACCCATTCCCCATCGAGACGTCGATCTCGCTGCGGATCGTCGTGGTGAAGACGGCGGCCAGCCGGTAATAGTCCTCGGACGGGATCGGATCATATTTGTGATCGTGGCAGCGCGCGCAGCCGACGGAAAGCCCCAGGAAGGCGACGCCCGTGGTGGAGACCATGTCGTCCAGCTCGTTGTACCGGGCCGATTCGAACTCGGCCTCGGTCAACTGGGTGGGAAACGCCCCCGCGCCGAGGAATCCGGTCGCCGCCATCGCCATGGGGTCGTCCGGCGCGACTTCATCGCCCGCGAGCTGCCAGCGGACGAACTGGTCGTACGGCAGGTCCTCGTTGAAGGCGCGGATGAGGAAGTCGCGGTAGTGATAGGCAAAGGGCCGGTTGTAGTCCTGCTCGTAGCCGTGCGACTCGGCGAACCGGGCGACGTCCATCCAGTGCCGGGCGAACCGCTCGCCGAAGTGCGGCGAGTTCAGCAGGCGATCTACCAACCGCTCGTAGGCATCCGGCGAGCGGTCGTTCACAAATGCGTCGACCTCCTCGGGGCTCGGCGGCAGGCCCGTCAGGTCGAACGACACGCGGCGGATCAACGTGCGGCGATCGGCGATCGGATTCGGCCGCAGCCCCTTTTGATCGAGGGCCGAGGCGATGAAGCGATCGACGGGCGTGCGCGCCCACTCGGGATTTTTCACCGGCGGCGGGTTGACCCGGCCCAGCGGCCGGAACGACCAGAAATCGGGGTCGCCCGCGGTCGCCGCGGGCTTGCTCGCACCTGGCTTCCGATCGACGAGCGGACGGTCGTAGGGAGCACCCAGGTCGATCCATCGGGCGATGGCGGCGATGTCGGCGTCGGCGAGCTTCGGCGCCTTCTGGGGCATGTGGGGCTCGTCCTCGTGCCGGATGAGCAGGGCCAGCCGGCTCTGCTTGCTCCCGCCCTCGAGCGCACCGCTCTTCATCAACGGCTCGCGGTCGGAGAGGTCCAGGTCCCCCTTGACGGACTTGCCGCCGTGGCAGGCGAGGCAATGCGTGACCAGCAGCGGGCGGACCGTCGCCTTGAACAGCGCGAGGCCCTCCTGCATGGCCCGGGCGTGCCCGGCCGACACGGCCGGCTTCGGCCTGTCGTTGCCCTGGTCGTCGGTGACGGCGACGGTGGGTCTGATCGCCCCGGCGACCACCAGCAGAATGGTGAGGCCGGGCAGAGTGCGGGTCGTCTTCATGGCGTGGTGGGATTCCTGGCTCGTGGCAAGTTTGGGTCGTCCAGGTCCCGGCCATCATACTGCATACCACGAGCGAGCGGACAGCCAGGCCCCGCGAAATGAAGGCTTGGGGATCGGGGCGAAGGCCCGACGCGAATGGCCGGCCGCTCGGGGCTAACGAGCGAGACACGGGGTCTCGATTGGAGCCGCCGATCACCCCAGGGCCGGCAACGGAGGCGCGGTCTGGACCCACGTCTGCGGAGCCAGCGGAGGTTCGGGCGTGGGGATGGGCTGGGCCATGGGCCAGTGCTCGAGGGTCACCTCGGCTCCCTTGACCGCGACGAACGGGCAGGGGGGATTGTCGGTCCAGGTTCCGCTGTTGACGTAGTGCACGCCGTCCTGCTCGGCCTCGAGGGAGAGGTGGGTGTGGCCGCAGGTGACGAACCGGAACCCCCGGCCGCGAGCGTACTCGATCGCGCGGTCGCGCACGCGCTGGCTGTTTCGCTGCCAACGCTTTGAGATGCGGCGGATCCAGCGCGCCGCGCCGTGGGGCATGGTCTTCTGGATGTAATAGAACACCCCGCAGGCGAGCCCGGTCACCAGCGGATAGCTGGTGGTGAACGTGTCGAACTGGTCGCCGTGAAGGATCAGCAGCCGGATCTGCCCATTGTCGTAGATGTATTCGTCGAGGATCTCCACGCCGACGATGTGGCTGACGATGTCGGCCGGCCCGTCGTGATTGCCACGGACCCACACCAGGTGGAAGTCGTCGCGGTCCGAGTTGCGGCGGATCACCTTCAGGCAGGCGAAGTGCCGCTTCGTCAGGCGCTTGAAGTTCAGGTCGTCGAAGATGTCGCCGTTGATCACCAGCGTGCGGCAGTGATTCACCGCCCAGATGAGGAACTCCTCGAGGAGCTTCGCCTGGCAGACGTCGCTGCCGAGGTGCAGGTCGCTGATGATGATGCAATCATATCGAGCCTGGTCCGCCGGCGGGGTCGAGAGAGGGGCGGCGGTCGGATCGGTCGGGACGGGCGTCGATTGCGGATTCATATCCATCACCAGATTCCGGTTTCGTCGGACTGGGCGTGCCTCTCGCTGGGGACTCGGACGAAAAGGAGGCAGGTGTCTCGTGAACCTGAAGCCGACCTACGTTCGTCAAGGCCTGTCAGGTCGAGCCGGCGGTGGAGGCCGCCCAGTTCTCGTAGTAAGCCATGCCGGGATAGTCGCGGACGAAGCCCAGCTCGGCCAGCCGGGCGGAGGCGGGTGCCTCCGCCGCGGGGACCCCATTATACAACTCCACCTTGAGCACGCGTCGACCCGGTCCGGTTAAGCTCGGGAGAAGCTTCAGCGCAGAATCGATGTCCGCCGGCGGGGCCCAGGGCAAGGGGGTCAGCCGCCGGCCGTACGATTCGACGATCAGGACGGGCCGTCCGTCCCGCATCGCCAGGAAGTGCCCGGCGACCCGGGGCAGCCGTGCCGAACCGCCGTCGAGCAGCTCGACGTCCAGCGGCGCGCCGGCACCGTAGAGATTCGCCGGGTCGACCGCCGGGACGAAGAAGACAGGCGTTGCCGGTGCCGACGCCGACGCCGACGAGCCGGCCGAATGGCCCGGGCCCGCGGCGAGCTGGACCAGTTCGTCGGCCGCCTCGGCCTCGGCGTACTGGACCCCCGAAAGCCCCTCGACGAAGTAGCCGCGTCGGACGTCGCCCCGCCACTCGGCCCGGGCCAATAGCGGCGCCAGCTCGCCCCAGCCGGGCGCGTTCGGCTCGAGGGCGACGACCTCGCGGGTGAGCACGCCGTAACGGTCCAGCAACGTGGCGGCCCAGGCGAGCAGGCGCCCCTCAGGGTCCTCCGACGGGCGAGCTCTCAGGAGCGACCAGCGGCCCTCGGCCTGGGCGCCGAGAGCTCGCGACGGGCGAAGGCGCAACGAGCGGCCGGCGGCCCGCGCCCCGGACGCCTCGGCCAGCGCCGAGAGGGCCGGATCCGAGCGGACCCGCATCGGGTCGAAGCGGTCGTTGGTGATCAGCCCGCGCCCGGCCAGGTCGAGCAGGGCACGCCGGACCTTCGACGGCTCGAGCCCGGTTTCGCGCGCCAGCTCGGCGGCGAAGCTGGCACCCAGGCGGCCGAGTGCCTCAATGACGCGAGTCTCGGCCTCGCGGAGATTCTCGGCCGGGCCGGGCGCGTCGAGCATCGCCAGCGACTCGCGGCGGAAGAAGGCGACCCGGGGCTCGCCGCGGCTCGACTCGTCGGCTCGCCAGATCCAGCCGCCGCGGCCGAGCAGGTCGTCCAGCCAGGCCGGGCGGTAGCCCGCGATCCGGCGCGGCAGGATGTCCGATTCCCACGCCCTCGCCGGCAGGGACAGGCCCTGGAGCCGGTCGAGCACAACTTCCACGAATGCCGCGCCCTCGCCTCGCATTGACGGGTGGACGTGTTGCCGGCGGAGGATCAGGTCGGCGAAGACCTCGGGGGCGACCGTCAGGCTCTCCTTGCGATGGATGGCCATCGTCGCGCGGCGGATCTCGGCCAGGTTGTCGCGGTCGGCCCAGTGGCCGTCGTTGTCATTCGCCCCGCCGACACGCAGGGCCTTCCCCTCGAAGGCCCACCGCTCGAGCAGGTCGAGCGACTCGTGCGGCGGGATCGGGTAGCGCGCCGTGATGTCGCGCAGGCCGACCAGGGCGTGGGTTTGCAGGTAACGCTCGACGATCGTCGAACGGGCCTGCTCGGGGGACGGTCCGTCGGCGGTCGCGGATTTCGCGGTGGTTGGCTTCTTTCCCACCAGGATCAATCCGGGGAAAGCCGAGCGGTAGAGTGCCACGTCCTCCGCGGCGATCCGGCGGCGCGGCTCGGTGGTGCCGGGGAGCTCGATCACGTCGGCCCGGCCGGATTCGCCGAGTGCGGCCAGGAACGACTCCATCGGGCCGACGACTTCCGAGTCGGTCAGGTCGCCGAGGCGGCGGAGGTGCTCGGCCATCTCGTCGGCCGTGCGCGGCGGGTGCGACGACCGGCGCAGGCGGGTATCCACGCGGCCGATCGCGCGGGGATCCAGCCAGTCGCCGTCGGCCGGGGCGCCGTCGCGGAGCAGGGGGCCGAGCAGGTCCTGGTCGACGACCGACGGGGCCGGCCGACGATCGGCGCGGGTCGGCTCGTCCCACGAATACATGTAATTCGCCGTCAGCGCGAAGACCATCTCGGAGGTCATCGGCGAGGGCGTGTCGCCGGCGCGGCGGATCACGCGGATCGCGCCGGATTGCACGGCGTCGAGGAACTCGCGGAGCCTCGGCAGGTCGAGGTCCTCGTCGAGGCATTCGCGGAACGCCTCGAGCACGATCGGGAAATCCGGGTACTGGCGGGCGACCTGGAGCAGGTCCTTCGCGCGGAGGCGCTGGAGCCAGAGCGGCGTCCTTTTCGTGGGATCGGGGCGCGGCATCAACAGTGCCCGCGAGGCCGCCTGGCGAAACCGCAGGCCGAAGAGCGCCGTCTCGGGCAGCTCCTCGCGGATCAGCTCCTCGGCCAGGACGGCGGTGAGCCCGTCGAGGAGGTCGAGCGGCGGGTCTTCCAGGCCCGGCAGGCGGAACATCAGCCCGGCGTCCAGGTGCAGGCAGGCGACGGACACGCCGAACCGGCGGCGGATCCGCGCCAGCAGCGCGATCTTCAGCCCGAGGTGCATCTTGCCGCCGAACGGGGTGAGCACCGCCAGGCCGAGCTCACCGGCCTGGTCGCGGAAGGATTCGACGAGGATCGTCTGGTCGTCGGGGATGGCGCCGGTGGCACGCTGCTGGCGGCCGAGGAAGCCGACGAGCATCCGGGCGGCGTCGGGCTCGAGCCGGCACTCATCCTCGAGCCACCTCAGCACGCCGGGATCATCGAGCCTCGCGGCGATCTCGCGGCTGAGCCGGCCGACGGCCTCGCCCAGTTCGGGCGATCGCGAGGCGGCCTCGCCGCGCCAGAAGGGCATCACGCCGGGCTGGCCCTCGGCGCGGCTGACGAGCAGCCGGTGGGGCTCGATCGCGTCGATCCGCCAGGCGGCGTTGCCCAGGACGAAGGTCTCGCCGACCCGTCGCTCGAAGACGAATTCCTCGTCCAGCTCGCCGAGGCGAGGGCCGCCATCGCCGAGGTACACGGGGAACTGCCCCGTGTCGGGGATCGTGCCGCCGCCGACGAGCGCGAGCTGTGCGGTGCCGGGCAGGGCGTGCAGCCGGTTGTGGATCGGGTCCCACGCCACCCGGGCGCGGAGGTCGCGCAGGCCCGGACCCGGGAACCGGCCCGAGATCAATCGCAGGATGCTCTCGAACGCCTCGGGAGTCAGGTTGCGATAGGGCTCGGCGCCGCGCACGAGGTCGAAGAGCGCCGGCACGTCCCACGGCTCGACCGCCACGCAGGCGACGACCTGCTGCGCCAGGACGTCCAGGCACCGGCGGGGCACGCGCAGGTGCTCGATCTGGCCTTCGAGCATCGCGCGCGTGAGCGCGGCCGATTCGAGCAGGTCCGCGGGAGTCTTGGCGATCAGGCGGCCTCGGCTGGTCCCGCGGACGACATGGCCCGCCCGGCCCACTCGCTGCAACCCGCGCGAGACCTCGCCGGGCGATTCGACCTGGCAGACGAGGTCGACGGCGCCCATGTCGATGCCCAGCTCGAGCGAGGCGGTCGCCACCACGGCGGCGAGCTCGCCGTTCTTCAGGGCTTCCTCGGTCGCCCGTCGCTCCTCGAGGCTCAGGCTGCCGTGATGCGCTCGATAGGACGGGCGAGGGGCCGAGGGTGAACCGCCGGCATTGTCTTCGCTCGCCGCTGACGCATCGCTGCCAGCCTCCTGTCCCTCGTTCAGATGCGCCGTGATCTTCTCCACTGTGCGCCGGTTGTTGGTGAAGATGATGGTCGAGCGGTGCTGGGCGACCAGGGCGGCGAGCTTTGCCTCGATCGCCGGCCAGATGGTCGCGGGCTCGGGCAGGCGGTCGGGGCGAGCGGGCCAGATGACGCTGAGATCCAGGTTGCGCCGCCAGCCGGCGTCGATGATCGTGACCTCGCGGCGCTCGAACGAGCTGTCGGCGCGACGCCTGAGGCCGCCCAGATAGCGAGCGACCTCGTCGAGCGGGCGCTGGGTCGCCGACAGCCCGATCCGGACGAAGGCCGAGGGGTTCAAGCTGATCGCCGCCAGCCGCTCGAGCAGGATCGCGAGGAAGGCGCCTCGCTTGTTGCCGCAGACGGCATGGATCTCGTCGACGACCACGTGCGAGACGCCGCGAAGGATCTCGCGGGCCCGGCTCGTGAGCATCAG
>DAIDHB010000305.1 GCA_027452145.1 Planctomycetales bacterium | reverse complement strand
GCGATCTTCACCCTGGCCGGGCTGGCGCTGGCGCTGCTCGCGCGCCTGACCGGCTCGCGGCGGGTGGCGGGGCTGGGCGTGGCGGGGCTTTGCGGCCTGGCCGTTTATGCCCTGCTGCTGACCTATCGGGGGCTCAGCTCGCTCGCCTGCGTCGCGATGGCGGCCGGGGTGGGGTTCCGGCTGGGCCTGTTCCTCCTCGCCCATGCCCGGCCGTGCCGCCGCGTGGTCCTGGCGACGGGTCCGGTGCTGGTCGTCGCGACGGTCCTCGCGTGGGGGATGGAGCCGTCGCGCGAGCGGCTGGCCGGCCGCAGTCTGCCGCCCGCCTCCGCCGGGGCTCCCAGTATTCTGTTCATCGTGATGGACACCGTTCGCGCCGAGAGCCTGGGGCTGGACGCCCGCGGCCGGCCGATCGCGCCGGTGCTCGATCGGCTGGCGAGCCGCGGGGTCCGGTTCGAGCAGGCCCGGACGACCGCCCCCTGGACGCTGCCATCGCACGCGAGCATGTTCACCGGCCGGTTGCCGCACGAGCTCTCAACCCGGCTGGACCGGCCGCTGGATTCGACCTACACCACGATCGCCGAATTCGCGAACGCCCACGGGTATGACACCGCGGGCTTCGTCGCGAACACCTTCTTCTGTAGCCGGTGGTTCGGCCTGGCGCGGGGGTTCGTCCACTACGAGGACGTGGCGGTCGACGCCCGCGAGATCCTCCGCAGCTCGGGACTGGGACGGTCGATCGCCCGGAAGCTGGCGACGGCCTCCAACGACCGGCCGACGGCGTACTTCGAGCGGAAGGACGCGGCGACGATCAACGCCGAGCTCATCGGCTGGCTGCGGGGGCGGCCGAAGGGTCGCCCGTACTTTGCATTCCTGAACTACTACGACGCCCACGACCCGTACCTCACGCCCGAGGAGGAGGGTCGCCGATCGAGCCGGGCATCGCGGTCCGCCGCGGAGCTCGAGGTGCTGCGCGACTGGCACCGGGCGAGCCGCGGCGGGGTCCGGCCGGAGCACGTGCGGATGGCCCGCGAGTCGTACGAGGAGTGCGTGGGCTACCTCGATCGCCAGATCGGCCGGCTCTTCGAGGGCCTCGAAGCGATGGGGGCGCTCGAGAACACCATCGTCGTCATCACGTCGGACCACGGCGAGGAGTTCGGCGAGCACGGCTCCTTCGGACACGGCCAGCGCCTCTACAGCCAGGTGCTGCACGTGCCGCTGCTGGTCATCGGGCCGGGCCGGGTCCCCGCCGGCCGTCGCGTCGCGACGCCCGTCAGCCTGAGGTGCCTCCCCGCGACGCTGGTGGACCTCCTCGGGCTGTCGGGCTCCAGCCCGTTCCCGGGCACCTCGCTGGCGCGGTGCTGGGACGTCCGGGGCAAGGACGACGGCGCGGCGGAGCCGCTCGTCCTGAGCGAGATCGACGACGACGACGGACGCCGGCGGGAAGGCCCGCCTGCGCGGGCGATCGTCAGCGACGGGAAGGTCTACATCCGGGCGGACGGGCAGCGCGAGGAGATGTACGACCTGTGGAACGATCCGGCCGAGGCCCACGACCTGAGCCGCGACCCCGCGCATCGGGCGACGCTGGCGCGCCTCCGCCGACTGACCGACGGCCGGGCGGTGTCGGCCGTCGCGACCGGGCCGGCGTCCGACCTCGGCCCGGCGAGGCGGTGAGATCCGCGCCACGAACGGCCCCGGTGATCAGGCCGGGCCGGCCGGCGAGCAGGCAATCGCTCGAACGGCGGCGGGACAGGGCAACCGTCCGCCGGCACGTCCGGCCAGGCGAACTGGACGAATGAATGCCGGCGTGATCAATGTCCCGGCGATTCGTTGACCCAGCGAGACACCACTCTGCGTGGTCTTCCGAGACTCCTCGCCGAACACCACCTGGGGTAGGGTCAGCCCATGCGGCTCGGTCCTTGCTCCTCCGGGACGTCTGGCGACGATGCCCGGCGAGGAGTCTCGGAAATCGACCACGAATCTCACGAAGGGCACGAATCTGGTGGAGGCCGAGGCGGTCCCGATTCGTTGGGATTCGTGCCATTCGTGGTGACGATTCAACTCCTCAGCGGACTCATCTCCCCGCGCCGAACCGTCCGTCACCCGGATGCGCATCGCCCGCGGGTGGGCGTTCGGCGGTGGTGTTCGGCGAGGAGTGCCGAACTTCCCAGGGTGTGTGAGATGCCCCGTAGGTGGGTCGAATGCCGCTCCGCGGATCGCGTGAGGAGCGGTCGCCAGCCGCCCCCTTCGCCCCGCGACGCGGGGAGAAGGGGCCCGAAGGGCGGATGAGGGGCCGGTCGAGCAGGGTCACCATCGAATCGTCCGATGGACGCGGCTCACACTGCCTCTCAGTAGGAGTCGGAGCTGACCGCCTCGTTGCCGTTGGGCGTGGCAAGGGCATACCATGTCGAATAGCTCACCCCGTTCTTGATGAACCGGACCGAGCCGTCCATGAAGAGCGAATTCACGCCGCCCGGGTGATAGGAGCTGGCCGCAAGCATGGTGATGGTGGCGCGGGCATCCAGAACGATGTCGTGGTAGAGGCAATTGGTCCGGTTGGGCGTCTGGGTGTGCGAGTAAATCATCGTGCCGCCATACGCCCACCACTCGCCCTTCCATTGCGGCTCGCGGTTGTGCGCGTTGATCGGGACCGAATTGCAGACCATCGCGGCCTGGAGGTCGCTCGGATAGGTGTTGGAGTTTCCGCCCAGGTTGTAGATTTCCGACAGGCCGTCCTTGGCCGCCCGGGTTGGCACGGCCTCTCCCTTGATCCACTCGCTGAAAATCACCGTGTTGGTGGTCCCGTCCTGAAACTTGGCGAGAGTCGTGGTCGAATTGACGTTCGGATCCCAGTTGCTGGCCACATAATTGGGGCCGTTCAACACCCAGCCGGTGAGCCGCCGGTTCAGGCCGATATTGCTCGCATAGCTACTGGAGCCCACCAGCCTGTTGACGCCATTCACCGGGAAGGTGGCGGAGGAGCCAGGATGGAAATCCGAAGGGCAGAGGAAGGCGGCGACCTGCGTGGTGAGGACTGTCATCTGGGGCACGCTATCGGCGCCGCCAGATGCGCCGTCGGGTGGGTTGGAGCCGCCGTAGGTGTAGACGGTGTCACCGTCGCTGCCGCGAGCGCCAAATGACCAGTTGATCATGTTATAGAGAACCTGCTGCTCCATGTAAGGAAGCAGGCGAGCATGCTGCGACCAGTTCTGGTGCGGCTGCGGAATCTGCTGGCGGTTGCTGTTCCATTCCTGGTCGACGGAGACCGGTGGCAAGACATCGTTGGCGCTTATATAATTATGCATCGCCAGACCGATCTGCCTGAGGTTGTTCAGGCATTGCGACCGCCGGGCCGCTTCTCGCGCGGATTGAACGGCCGGCAGCAGCAAGGCGATGAGGACGGCGATGATGGCGATCACCACGAGCAATTCGATCAGTGTGAAACCCCGGCTTCTTCGAGTCATGGATAGGATCCTCGGGAAAGCGGCAGGAGAACTCAAGGCCCAAGGTGAGGGGGTTACTCCTCCAGATGAAGACCCGGAAGGACTCTCGGACGATCGGTCTGGACCGGCCCACGCGGCGGTTTCCTGGCCGGCTTTGAACAGGACGTCCCGGATTCGCTCGAGCCGGAGTGCGAGATGGCAAGGGCCTGATCATTGGATCGGCCCGGTGGTGGGGCCTTCCTCAAGCCGCGACCGCCGACGCCTACCGCTTCCTGGAAGGATAACCCGGATAACCGGTGCCCTGGTCGGGTACGGGTCCCACCTGTAGACCGGCCCCCCCGAGGAGTCCAGGATTGCTCGCGTAATACTCCTCCTGCGTCTCGGCCTGGACGCCTCGAGCGCGCGGGAGAGCACTCTTCACCCGAGACTGCTGCTCCCGGATGAACGACTCGTTGTCCTCGCTGCACCCGGCCACCGCGATCAGGCCGAGGCCCAGCAAAAGACCCAATCCGCCGGTCAACGCCTTCATTTGATGATGCCTCTCCCCGATGGATAGAAGAATCACGATAGGGAAGGTGGGCTTTCCCTCATCCGGCCGGCGCGGCCGGGCCTCGCGAGACGATCGTAAGGGACCCTATCCATTCTGCAACTCTTAGCGGAGTCGTGCGGACGATCCTGGGAGAATCGTGGGGGTGATCCTGACGAATCTGCCGTCCTTGAACGCGCGCCCAGCAGCAGGTGGCCATGGTCTTTCGCGAGCAGGCGAACCTATCACCAGTCCCGACAATCGACATCGGGGAGGCCGACCGTGTTGACGCTGTTCGACCTTCTCGATCAGCAATACCAGAGCACTCGCTCTCTCCGGGTGGTGCGAGTACGGGGAGATTCCCAGGTGGGAGCGAACGGGCAGATCGTTCGGATTAATGGGGTTCTGAGGGACAATCCGAGCACGATGTCGCCCTCACAATCTCTCCCATATATCTATTCTACCCGAGCCGTGTCAGATTAGCAAGGTCGAGCGCATTATCAGGAAACGCGCATCACCTCGACGCGAGACGCCAGGTGAGGCCAGGCCCGGACTCCGTCGAACCGCCTCATCGACCCCCGATCCCTTCGAAAGTCGGTCGAGCTGCGCCCGAACAGGCCGGTTCTCGCGACGGCGCGGGGATCGCGTCGGGGCCCGGCTCAGACGCGCAGCGATCGGTCCGCCAGCGCACCCGCTCGCCGCAGGATGGCCAAGGCCGCCCGGGGGATCCCGATCGGCACGCGGGCTCGTGATGGCGTCACGTCGGGCCGCTACCTTGCGGCCGCTCGCATCGGTCGCCTCGAGGTCGGATCCGGTCGAGTCAGCGGAACGATCTTCCAGCCCTCCGTCCCGTAACGAATCTCCCGCTCGGCGAATTCCCAGATCACCAGCCTCTTGTTCGTCAGGAGCGCCGGGCGGCGTGCCAGCGCCTGCCGGACCAGGGTGGAGGCACCGCCGTCGTTGACGATCGAGGTCAACGGTTGTCCGAGCTCCCGCGCGACGTGCGCGATGAACCCCGCGGATCCGGGCTCGTCCTGCTCATAAATGCGCAGGAAGCTGTCGCCCAGGATCAGGACTTCCGACTCCGGCGCGTCGCGGTACGGCGTCCGATGGTCCGACTCGACCACCTGCGAGCAGGTCACGCCCTCGGGTTCGATCGCGCGCTCGATCTGGGGCACCTGAAGCATCTGGACCAGGTCGCCGTGGCGCTGGACGGCGACCGGGCGCTCGCCGTAAGCGCGATCACCCCGTTGAATCGTACCCCGATCGAGCACTCGCCGCGCCACCGCGGCGGCGGCCAGCCGCACGCCCTCGGGCGACCAGTGGCTGTCCTGCGCCAGGTAGAGCCGCCCCGAACCCGACTCGCTCTCCCGTTGCCTGGCGCGGCGGAAGACCTCGAACAGGTCAACATGATCGATGTCGTACTGATCCAATCGATCGAGCAGATGACGCGTCCGCTCGCAGACGACGACTCCCGCGCCGTCCGCCCGCCTGGCGAGCATCTCGGGATAGATGCTCTCCTTATTGGGGACCGGGACCACCAGCAACCGGATCTGCCGAGCCTGGAGTTGATCGCGGAACGATCGGATCGCGGGGAGCGGATCGTCGAACTCGCCCTCGGGCGCGCCGGCCTGGCCCTCGACCAGGTAGCGCACACTCGGCCGATAGAAGAGCCAGCCGTCCCGCCCCACAACGGCCTTCTCGCCGGCGTCGGCGAGGAACCTCCACTGGAGGTACTGCATGCCCGGCCGGAGCCGCTTGACAACGAGACTCGTCTCCTCGAGACCCTCCTCGTACGCGTGCAGGTTCCGGGCCGTCGGAGGCCGGAGGAATACGTCGAGCGCGCGCGGGCGCTCGCCCTGCCGAAGCTCGACGACGGCCTGAATCAGGCCCGGTGCCGCGATCATGGCGAGGAAGGTCGCAGCCACGAAGATCTGTGCACTTCGATCGATCCGCACGGCAGGAAACCTAGAACTGGAAGTAGAGGAACGGGTTGAACGACTGCGAGAACATCGCCAGCAGCGATGCGCAGAACAGCGGATGCACGACGATCGCCTTGGGCCAGGTGATCTCCTTGCTCCAGTCGTGCGCCTGGATCGGCCAGGCGACGACCACAATCCCGACGGCCATGGTCAGCAGCGCCCCCTGCGTATAGAGCAGTGCCGGCATGACCAGCATCCCGGAGCCAGGTCTCCCCCGGCCGATCATGGCCCCCAGGTAGTTTGCGGCTTCGTGCAGATCCGCCGCGCGAAACGGGACCCAGGAGATCAGCACCAGGACGAACGTGGCCGCCACCCGGACGGGCCGCGGCCATCGCTGATAGGCGCTACGCTTGCCCCGGAATCGCTCGGCGGCCAGCAGTGTCCCGTGATACGCCCCCCACACGACGAACGTCCACTTGGCACCATGCCAGAGCCCGCCCAGGAGCATGACGAGGATGAGGTTGAAGTAGGTGCGCCCGGGGCCCTTCCGATTGCCTCCCAGGGGAATGTACATATAGTCGCGCAAGAACGTACTCAACGAGATATGCCAGCGCCGCCAGAAGTCGGTGATGCTCTCGGCATGGTAGGGGGAATCGAAATTCCTGGGGAACTCGAAGCCGAACATCCGCCCCAGGCCGATGGCCATGTCGGAATAGCCGGAGAAATCGAAGTAGATCTGAAACGCATAGGCCAGCACGCCGAACCAGGCATCCGGCGCGGAGAGCGACCGGGCATCGAAGGCGGCGTCCGCGACCCGGCCCATCGGATTGGCCAGCAAGATCTTCTTGGCGAAGCCGAGGACGAAAAGGACGACCCCGGAGGCGAATCGCTCCCAGGTGTGGGTGCGGCTCACGAGCTGGTCGGCGACCGTGCTGTAGCGGATGATGGGCCCGGCGACGAGCTGCGGAAAAAGCGCGATGTAGCAGGCGAAGTCGACGAACGACCGGACGGCCCGGGCCGTCCCGCGATAGACGTCGATGGCGTAGCTGAGCGCGTGGAACGTGTAAAACGAGATCCCGATCGGAAGCGCGATCTCAAGCACCCGCACCGTGCCGGCGCCCGACCAGGACAGCAGATGGTTCAGGTTGACCTCGAGGAAGCCGAAGTACTTGAAGAAGCCGAGCGTGCCCAGGCTGACGACGATGGCGAAGTTCAGCACCACCAGGCGCAGCCTCCGGCTGATCCCCTTCAGGCCGATCACCCGCCCGCAGGCGTAGTTCACGACCGTGACCCCCAGCATCAGCAGGACAGACCAGGGTTCCCACCAGCCGTAGAAGATGTAACTTGCCAGGACCAGGAAGGCGTTGAGCAGCAGGCAGGTGTTCGCATCCGAGAAACCCGCCCGGCGGCTCAGGCTGTCGATGGCGAAGTACGCGGCCAGGACCAGCGGCAGGAAGTAGAAGACGAACAGGTAGGTGGTGAAGACCATGGTCAGCCGGGCCGGGTAACGGGGAGAGGACCGCGAGAAGATGACCGCTCGCCCGTCCGGTCAATCGCTGACCAGGTCCGTCCAGACGGCCCAGTAGATCGGGTCGGTATCTTCCTCGGAATAGAGATTGAGGATCGCTCCCGAGAAATGGTCGACCATGGAATCCTCCAGGGCCATGCGGTGCACCTGGCCGGCGCGGAACTCCTTGAGATTGCCGCCGATGTCCGGCGCACGCTTGTCGGCCGCTTCGGACCGGGGATTGAACGGATTGTTGTGGCCGACGTAGATAATGTCGCCCTTGACCTTCCCGCGGTGGACCTCGAGGACCTGGTACTTCAGGACGGTCGCGTAGTTGTACAGGTCACGCTTGAAGATCGCCTTTTCCGGGAGCTCGACGAGCTTCGCCGTGACCTCGATGGTGCCCCGCTTCGACAGCTCGGGATCCGAGCTGGCCGCGCCCTGTCTCCGCTCGCCACAACCGGCCGCCATCAGACCGACGGCAACCAGCAGGCTCCCCGCGACGGTCCGGGTCGAGCGCGTGCCCATGAGGCCTCCCCTCCCTTGCTGAGAACGTGAACCGAGTCGCGCCGGGACGCGCCGGACAGCGTGCCGGGGGCACGGCGGAACTCGACGCCCGCGAGCCTGCGCGGTTGGTCCGCCCCTGCACCGGGCTCCTCCTCGCCCACGGCCGCCGCTCCGTCGCCAGTCGGCTTCGGGGCTGCGGCGTCGGCCGCGACGTCCGCCGCTATTTCTACCTGTTCGGGAGCGTCGGCCGCAAGGCCCCTGGCCGTCGCCGCCGTCCTGGTCGACATCCTCCATGATCGGCTTCCGGACGGCCTCCACGAGAGAGTCAGCCGTTGGCTGGCAGGTCGCGCCGGGCGAACCCGATGAAGGCGAGTAGCATGCAAGGAGCGGCCACGCCGGCCAGGAAGGCGACATTGGCGGCGAAGGTCTCACCCGTCGAGACGAGCTCGACGGGCCGATAGGCCCGGAAGATCGTGATCGCTTCGACCCAGGGCTTCCAGGGCGCGTCGGCGAATACCGGGTTGATCGCCATCATGAACCCGATGAAGCTCGCCAGCGTGAGGCTCGAGACGATCCACGTCGGCCGCCAGCGTACGTGGTCCAGTGCCGAGAGCAGGAGTGCGCAGCCATAGATCGGCAGCCCCAGGGCCGCCAGGTTCAGCGCAGGACGGATCAGCGCCCCCGACTCCGGCGGCGAGCGCAGCACGTTATGGGCCACGGCCCACGAGCCGCCCAGCGCCAGCGCCGCGGCCAGCACGGCCAGGCCCGAGAGCGCCACGATCACGTGCGAGGCCAGGTAGGCCGAGCGTGACACGGGGCGGGACAGCAGGAGATCCATCGTCCCGCGCTCGACCTCGGCGGCCACCGCGGCCGTGCCCCGCGAGATCGCCCAGATGGCAATCAGGACCACGAAAATCGGGTGGTTCCAGAAGGCCATCGTGATCTCGCCCGACGTGGGCTCCTTCGCCAGGCCGAGGCGGCGCAGCCACTCGGCGCGATCATCCAGGTCGGGCGATCCCAGCGCCTTGATGATCCGCGTCTCGCGGAGCGACGTGATGTACACCGACAGCCAGCCGAGGCCGAAGAGCGCGGCGGCCGTGAAGGCCAGCGTCCAGCGCGACTCGTGGACGTGCTTGCGGACCAGTGCCAGGAACGGGCTCACGACGATTCATCCTCCTCGGAAACATTCGGGCCGTGGAACCGGTCATACAGCGAGCGCAGGTCCTCGGTGCCGATGGCCAGGTCCTCGACCTGGGCCGCCGACAGCCATCGGAGCAGCCCCTCGAGCTCGCCGTGGTGCTCGTAGAGGACCGCGCCATCGGACGGACGGTCGCGCTCGACCAGTCCCAGGTCGCCCGGGATCGTCGGACCGCCGGTCGACGCGCCTCCCCGGAACCGGACCAGCATCATCCTGAGCCCGCGCCGGGCGTGCATGTCCTCGACGTGCATGAGCCGGCCCCGGCGCATGATCGCGACGCGGTCGGCGACCTGCTCGACCTCGGCCAGCACATGGCCCGAGAACAGCACCGTCTGGCCCTGCCTCCTCGCCTCACGGACCAGCTCGAGCACGATCCCCCGGGCCGATGGGTCCAGCGCCGACGTTGGCTCGTCCAGGAACAGGATGTCGACCGGGTCGGCGAAGGCCTCCGCCAGCGCGAGCTTCTGCTTCATCCCCGTGGAATAGGTCCGCACCCGCCGGTTCAGGTCCAGCTTCATGATCCGCTCGGCGATCGCGACGGCGCGGTCCAGGCCGACGCCGTCGCGCAGGCCGCTCAGCAGGCGCAGGACGCCCAGGCCCGAAAGCGATCCGTAGAGCCGCAGCTCGCCCGGCAGGTAGCTCACCCGACGACGCACCTCCATCCCCGCACCCCAGCAGTCGAATCCGGCGACTGTCGCCGAGCCCGACGTCGGCCGCAGCAGACCCAACAGGAGTCGCAGCGTCGTCGTCTTCCCGGATCCATTCGGCCCGAGCAGCCCGAGCACCTCGCCGCGCGCCACCTCCAGCGATAAGGAGTCGAGCGCCCGGACCTTCCGGTAGGTCTTGCCCAACCCCTTGATCGCGATGACCCCTCCGCCGCCCTCGTCGCCCAGCACGGCCACCTCCCACTCGACCCGTCCGGCGAACTCCATCGACGCCTTGACTCGCCACAGTTTTTTAAGGCTTTAGAACTCCATCGCTCGCAGTCGGCTTCTCACACTTCTTCCGCACGGTCGCCGCCTCAGGACGGGTTCCGTATTTATCAGGCGGCACTGGGCGTTTTAATCGAGACAATGCCTGCAATCCGCTGCTTTAACTCGCTTGACGAATCCATTACTGGGCGCCATGATGAGAGTGTCCGCCCTGGTCCGAACGTAGGACCGATTTGCAAGCAAGGAGGAATGCACAACGCCCGCTCTCCGTCGGCGAGGGGTGCGGGGGACAGAAAGAGGCATTGCTCGAGCGAGGAGTTCCACGATGAACCACCACGTGCAGGTTTCGGGCGCCGCGAGCGGAACGTCCGCGGCGCTGCGGCTTTATCTCCATTCCCGCCCGGAATCGGAGGGGATCTTCTGGAGGATCAACGGCTTCCGCGCCACGCTGCTGGTATGGACGTCGGAGGAGTGGAACCGGCTGGAGTCGCGTCCCCAGGATGCACAGCTCCATCCCAGCGGCGTCTGGTGCGCATTGAGGGTGGATTGATGGGACGAGGCGGAGCCTTGTGAACGGCGGGCGAGGGAGCCCGGCCGGGCGGTTCGCGGGGCGTCGGCGATGCCGCTGATTGACGGCAAGCATGGGGCGCTGGGGCTCCATTCAAGGACGAGCGAGGGGACTGGGCGCCCGGCGATCGCGGCCGTGCCGATCAATTCGCCTTCTTCTCGGGGGCCGGCTTCGAGGGTGGCGAGGGTCGGCGCGGCCGGAGCACGACGAAGACTTCGGTCCCGAGCGGCGGGATGCGGTCGGTCTTCGCGGTGAACCAGCGATCGGCGTCGTCGGCGGGGCTCGACATCGGCAGATCCAGCATGGCGTTGCCGAAGTTGGAGACGACGATCAGGTCGCCCTCGTCGGCGCCATATCGGGGCTTCCTGGTGATCGGGTCCTGGTCGACATAGCTGCCGCCGAAGACCCAGTCGATGTTGAGCGGCGCCCTGGCCTTCTCGTCCCAGACCCACTGGCGGGCGTCGGTCTTCTGGAGCTTGCCGCCGTCGCGCCACTGCATCTCGATGGCGATCGGCGACCCGGTCGGGGGCTCGAATTTGGGAGCGAAGCGGACAGGGTGGCCGGCCTCGGCCCCGGCGGCCAGGAGGGCGGCGTGGATCAGCCGTGCGGGCGCCTCGGTCGAGACGATCGCCTCGTGCTCCTTGGTACCCTTGAGGCAGACCAGGTGCTCGAGCGCGCCCTCGCGCAGGACCACCTTGGCCTTGAAGATCACGCGCCGGTCCTTCTTGTCGAACCACAGGTTGTGGCCGAGCTCCTTCCAGGTCGGGTCGGGCTTGAGGGCCTCGCGCGCGGCGGCCGGCTGCCGGGGATCGTCGGCCGGCGGAGTCCCGAGCAGCAGCACGCAGGTCGCCAGGGAGATGATGGAGAACATGGGCGGAAGACTCGCTCGGATCGTGGCGGTGGCGTCCTCCCGCGCGGGAGGACGGGACCCTTCCGGTCGGTCGACGGTTTTAGAGCGCATTGCCTATTTACGGCGCTCGGACGCGAGGTGGAGGGAAGAGCCTGTCCCGGAAGCCCACGAAGTGGGCGCCAGGACGTAGCCGGGGGGCGCCAGCCCCCCGGACCGCCAGACGTACCCTCAGCTCCCCGCCATCGTGCCACCTTCCCGACCGCGACCCCGCGTGGCGGGGTCGCGGTCGGGAGGGTCCGTCAAGAGGATTCGGTGTGTGGCGAGCGGTCCGACCCCGGGGGGCTGGCGCCTCCCGGCTACGTCCGATCGCCCCCTGACGGGGGCTTGGGGCCCGGCCGGCACAGACTCTCAGCCGGCCCGGCCCTTCCGTGCGCCACCCATCTGCAAACCGCTCCAGCTTCGCCGAAACGGCCGGGCGGTTCAAGGACCGGACCGCCGCGGGCGTGTCGCGGCCGCCGGACGCGCGCAAAAACGAAGGCAGCCGGGACGGGTGTCCCGGCTGCCTGGAGGTTCCGCGATGCATGGGGTCGGTCGCGATCAGAGGGCGACCGACGGGATGCCCAGCCGCTCCTCTTCCTCCTCGAGGATGATGATATGGGGCGAGACCATGATCATCAGGCTCTGGGAGTTGCGGCCGATACCGACGTTACGGAAGAGGCGGTCGATCAGCGGCGTCTTGGACAGGACCGGGACGCCGTACTCGATCCGCTGCTCGGTCATCGACTTCACGCCGCCCATCAGCACGGTGCCGCCGTCGGGCACCGTCACGGTGGTGGTGATGAAGTTCGAGGTCAGGTTCGGGAGCTGAATCTGACCGGTGATCGTCGCCGCACCACCACCAAGGCCCGAGCCGCCGACGGCACCGGTCTGGGCCGCGTAGGTGGTGAAGCCGTTGATCGTGGTGAAGTTGGGCAGCATCGTCAACCGGACGTACCGGCGGTCGGCCGAGACGACCGGGGTGACGGTGAGCGTCACGCCGCTGTTGATGGCGTTGACCTGCGGCATGTAGGCCACAGCACCGGGGCCGATGATCGGCGAGATCGACGCCACGTAGAACTGCTGCGTGCCGCTGACGAGCGTCGCCGAAGCACCGTTGAACGTCGTGACCTTCGGGGCAGACAGCACGTTCGACCGGGTGTCGCCCTGGGCGGCCGTGAGGAAAAGGTAGACCTCCAGGTCGCTCAGGAACGCGATGCCGAACGTGGCCCCGCCGTTGGCGGCGTAGTTGTTGACGAAGGTCGGGGCGATCAGGCTGGAGCTCGTGTTATTGAAGGGGATCGCCAGCGTCGGAGAGAACTGGGCGATGCCGCCCTGCTGCGTGCCGACGACCAGCGGATTGCTGCCGTAAACGTAGTCGCGGACCGGGTTGACGATGTAGTTGGGCGGGGCGACCTGGATGGCCTGACCACCCGACGCACCGCCGCCGGACGCACCGCCGGACGAGCCGCCGGACGAGCCGCCGCCGCTGGCCGAGCCGCCGGACGAGCCGCCGCCGCTGGCCGAGCCGCCGGACGAGCCGCCGCCGCTGGCCGAGCCGCCGGAGGCACCGCCGCTCGCGGAGCCGCCGGAGGCACCACCGCTCGCGGAGCCGCCGGAGGCACCGCCGCTCGCGGATGCACCGGCTGTCACGCCGCCGGTGAGGATGCCGCCGGTCACGCCGGAGATCGGGAAGAGTGACGTCAGCGGGCTCTGCACGGCGAACGTGCTGTGCCGGCCGACCGACTTCGAGAGGATGTCGAAGTCGAAGTCCACGCCGATCTGCTCGTAGAAGTTATCCTGCACGGTGATGAACCGGACCTCGATCGACACCTGAAGATCCTGGAGCCGGCGGAGCTGGCGGAGCAGGTCGGCGACCTGTTCGTGCACCTCGGCCGTGTGCCGGATGATCAGGCTGATGCTGAGGAAGAACGGCGTGATCGCACCGATCGGACGGGGCGGCGGGCCATCGTCCGCACCGCCGAAGCCGCCGCCGAGGCCGTAGGACTGGGTGACGTCATTGCCGCCGGCGTCATTGACCCGCCAACTGCCCGGCTCGATCGACGACGCGATGAGCTGGACCAGCGGTCCCATGTCGACCCACCGGCGATCGCCGTAGGTCACCGTCGGCTGCTCGCCGGGCTGCGGCTGCTGGGCAGTGCCCGACGTCTGCACGCCCACCGCGAAGCCGTCGCTGAGCATCTTCGGCTTGGTCTGGGTGGCGTTGATGTCGAAGACGTTCGGCGGGGTGACGTCCGCCGCCGACCGCGTCGGGGGGATCAGCAGGTCGCCGACGTAGTACGTCTTGACGTAGGTGTCCGCCGGGTTGGCCTGCGGGCTGGTGATCAGCACCACCTCGTTCTCGATCTTCCAGGTCAGGCCCAGCGGCCGCAGCATCAGGGACAGCGCGCTGCTGACCTTGATGTTGTTGACGTTCAGGCTAACCGGCGAGTTCGATGTGAGGCCCTCGTCGGCCAGGCCCTTGTTGTCCACGACGATGTTCAGCCCGGTGTAGTCCTGGAGGAACTTCACCGCCTCGCTGAGGGGCTGCTTGTCCACGTTCAGCGACACCGGCTTCTTGAGCTCGGACTCGATCGCGACGACCTTCGGGTCCTTCTTGACCTCCAGGCGGCGCATCAGGTCGCGGCGCTCGCGGGTGAGGTCCTTGAAGGACTTGGGGAAGCCGATGCTGTTGTTCTGGACATCCTCGCCCGGCGGGATCGCGGCCCGCGACACGCTCTGCTGGGCGATGACGAAGCCCTCTTCCTTGGCGTCGCGGATCTCGTTGTCGGTCTTGAAGTGGCGCTCCATCTTGGCCTTGAAGGCGAGCATCGAGGCGGCCAGCTCGTTCGGGTCGACCTCCATGGCTCGCTTGCAGTACGCCTCGCACTCGACATACTTGCCCTCGGCGTACAGGGACATGGCCTTGTCCATGTACTCCTTGAGCTTGGCCTTCTTGGCGCCGTCGGCCTCGAGGATGCGGAGCCGCTTGAGCTCGATCTCCTCGCGCTGCTTCTTGTCGGTCATCTTGACCAGGTAGATGGCCTTGTCCTTCTTGGCCAGCTCGACGGCGACCTCGAGGCGTCGCATCATCGGGCGGGTGAGCTCGGGCGGCAGGCCCGAGGTCTGGACGGCGTTCATCTCCTTCTGGTAGATGGCCAGGGCCTTGTCGGGGTCGATGTCGTGGTAGCGGCGGGCCTCGGCGATCCGGGGGCCGACCTCGACGTTCAGCTTCTGGGCGGCGATGGTCTCGGCGTCCTGGACGGCGTCAACCGTCGAGGCGGTGCCGGGCTTGCTGCTCCTGGCCGAGAGCTTCTCGAGGAGGCCCTGGGCCTTCGAGCGGAGGCTCGCGTCGAGGGAGTCGCCGGCGGCGGCGACCTCGGTCAGCAGCGTGCGGGCCCGCTGGTTGTCGCCCTTGCGGACGGCCATCAGGGCCTCTTCATACAGGGCCAGGGCACCGCCCTGCTCGGCGAGGCCGATCTGGGCGATCAGCTCGTCGGCCTGGGCGTCCACGCCGAGCTTCGCGGCCTTCGCGCGGCCGGCGGCCTCGCGGGCGGCCGGGTAGTTGCCGCTGGCGTAGAGGGCCCTGGCCTCGGAGATGAGCTGCTCGCCGCGGTTGGCGGCCGGGGCAGGCGCCGGCTGCTGGGCGGGAGCGGTAGCCGGAGCCGGGGTCGGGGCGGCCGCCTCGGCG
>DAIDHB010000304.1 GCA_027452145.1 Planctomycetales bacterium | reverse complement strand
ATGTTGGGGTCGAAGATGATGTCTTCGGGCGGGAAGTCGAGTTCGCGCGTCAGCAGCTGGTAGGCGCGCGAGCAGATCTCCACCTTGCGTGCGCAGGTGTCTGCCTGGCCCTGCTCGTCGAACGCCATCACTACCGCGGCGGCGCCGTACTGCTGCACCTTGCGCGCGTGTTCGAGGAAGATTTCCTCGCCTTCCTTCATCGAGATCGAGTTGACGATGCCCTTGCCCTGCAGGCAGCGCAGACCGGCCTCGATCACGCTCCACTTGGAGGAATCCACCATCACTGGCACGCGGGCGATGTCGGGCTCGGCGGCGATCAGGTTGAGGAACTTCGTCATCGCGGCCGGGCCGTCGATCAAGCCCTCGTCCATGTTGACGTCGATGATGTTCGCGCCCCCTTCAACCTGTTCGAGCGCGACCGCGACGGCGTCCTCGTATTTGCCTTCTTTGATCAGACGCGCGAACCGTTTCGAACCGGTGATGTTGGTCCGTTCGCCGATCAAAATGAAGTTGGTCTCGGGGCGGATGACGAGCGGTTCGAGGCCGGAGAGCGCGGTGAATCCGAGCGACTTCGCGCGTTTGCGCGGCTTTGCCCCGGCGACGGTTTCGGCGATCATGCGGATGTATTCGGGGGTGGTGCCGCAGCAGCCGCCGATGATGTTGAGCAGGCCGGCCGAGGCGAATTCGCCGATGGTCTGGGCCATGTGCTCGGGGGGGTCGCTGAAGTTGCCGAAGCCGTCGGGCATGCCGGCGTTGGGGTGGCAGTTGACGTAGCTGGTCGCGATCTCGGAGAGGGCTTCGAGGTACGGCCGCATCTGGTCGGCGCCGAGGGCGCAGTTGATCCCGACCGAGAGCATCGGAAAGTGCGAGACCGAGTGCCAAAACGCCTCGATCGTCTGGCCGGAAAGCGTGCGGCCGCTGCGGTCGGTGATCGTGCCGGAGATCATCACCGGTAGTTCGAAGCCGTGATCGTCGAAGTACTTGCTGATCGAGAACAGGCACGCCTTCATATTGAGCGTGTCGAAACTGGTCTCGGGGAAGAGGATGTCGACGCCCCCGGCGACGAGTCCGTCGATCTGCTCGTAGTAGGCGTCGACGAGTTCGTCGAAGGTGACGCCGCGGTAGCCTGGGTCGCTGACGCGCGGCGAGATCGACGCGGTCTTGTCGGTCGGGCCGATCGACCCGGCGACAAAGCGCGGTCGGTCGGGGTTCTGCGCGGTGAATTCGTCGCAGAGCCGCCGGGCCATGGCCGCGCCGGCGCGGTTGAGTTCATGGGCGAAGGGCTGCAGATCCCAGTTGGCGAGCTGGATTGAGTTCGCGACGAAGGTGTTTGTTTCGATGATCTCGGCGCCGGCCTCGAGGTAGGCGCGGTGGACCTCCTCGATCGCCCAGGGTTGGGTGAGCGTGAGCAGGTCGTAACAGCGCAGGACCGGCTTGTGATGGTCGCGGAAGGGTTCGCCGCGGAACGCCTCCTCGTCGAAGCCGTGGTGCATGAGCATCGAGCCCATCGCGCCGTCGAGCACCATGATGCGCTCGGTCAGGATCGACTCGATTTGGGCCTTGGTCCGTCGGGGCGATGTGGTCGTCGACATAAAGCGTCCGCGGCCGGGGTCGGGGTCGGCTTTTCAAGAGTCGAAGCGCCGGCCGACCTTGCGAACCAGCCGCCGGCACGGCTGACGCTCATGAGGCACGCCGACGATATTGTCCTGTATTATTCGAGCGTACACTCCCGCCCGTCAATGCCGACCGCGACGACCACGCGCGGGCGGGACGCCCTCGTCATTGATCGTCGCGGGGATTGGGTTGATTTTGCAGGCCGGCGCGCGCTCACTCCGCGGTCACGATCCAGGCGAGGATCGCGCTCGAAACGAGCACGAGCGCCCAGAGTCGCATCTGGACGTCAAGGTCGGCGAGCACCGAAGCGTGCAGGCCGCGCCGCGCGCGACGACGCTCGATGACCCGCGTGCATGCGTGGCGCTTCCATCCGCCGTAAAAGCCGCCGTGTCCGCAGTCGAGGCAGTGGTAGCGGACGAGGAACGGCAGCAGCACGATCGTCGTCCCAACCAGAGCCGTCGCAGAGAGATACTTCCACTCCACGACCGTCCGCAGTGCCGTCCACCAGACGATGGTCGCGGCGACCGCGAGCAGAGGGTTTGCCAGCAAGCGCTGGTCGACCGGCAACACGCCGTCGCATGACGCCGGCGGGTGCCGGACGGTGGCCGGCTCGCCCCAATCGGCGTCGACGGAAGGATGAAAAACCCGCGTGGACCGCGTTTCGCCCAACCAAGGGGCGCGCATCGAAGTCGTCTCCATTTTAGTCTCCCCACGTGTATTCTACGCCGGCGGGGTTTGATTGGAACGAACCCGCCCTCGACGGCGCAACCTCCGCAGCGACGGCGCGGCCCGCCGATGGGAGGACGTCATGGTTAGCTTCGAGAAAAATAAGGCGCGAATCCTGGTCTCTCGGGCGGCAACTTCGTGGTCGCGAACGGCCGTTGCGATCCTCAAGGGGCCGTCGACGCCGTCGCCTGCGCGGAGGCGGACTTCTCCGCATGCGCGGCGTAATAGCCCTTCCTGCCTCCCGCGAGTACCACTTCGGGGTTCATGATCGCGAACAGGTGCATCAGCCGCGCGACGACGCCCGTCCAGCCCGTCTGATGATTGGCGCCGAGGCCGGCGCCGTTGTCGCCGTGGAAGTATTCATAGAATTGGAGGTAGTCGCGCCGGTGCGGGTCCTCCTGGAACTTCCTGGTCCCGCCGTAGACGGGTCGCCGCCCGTTCTTGTCTTTGAGGAAGATGTTCGTGAGCCGACGCACGATCTCCTCGGCGAGCTGGTACAGATTCATCCGCCGACCCGAGCCAGTGGGACACTCCACGGTGAAGTCGTTGCCGTAATAGCCGTAGTATTGCAGCAGTGCACGGATAATGAGGACGTTGACCGGAATCCAGATGGGTCCGCGCCAGTTTGAGTTGCCGCCGAACATACCGCTGTCCGACTCCGCCGGCGAATATGAAACGGTGTAGTCCCTGCCTCCCGCATGAAAGACATAGGGATGGTCGGCATGATATCGGGAGAGCGAGCGCAGGCCGAACTCGCCAAGGAATTCCTGCTCGTCGAGCATCTTGGCGAGCACGCGGCGGAGCTTGGTTTCGTCGAGAATCGAGGCGAGTCTGCGTCCGTTGACGCCGAGCTTCCTCGGGTCGTGGATCGCGGCGGTCAATTCGGGTCGAGAGTCGAGAAACCTTTGCAGACGCTCGCCGAGTTCCGGGTACTTCGCGATCAGCTCGCCCTCGAACAGCGTGGCCGCGCAGAGGGGCAAAAGTCCCACCATCGACCGCACTTTCGAGCGTTGCGCCTGTCCGCTTTCCAAACGCAGAACGTCGTAGTAAAAGCCGTCCTCCTCGTCCCACATCCCGGTGTCGCCGCCCAGGTGCCCCATCGCCGAGGCGATCCACAGAAAGTGTTCGGAGAACTTGAGCGACATATCGATGTGACCGGCGTCCTGCATCGCCAATTCCACCGAGATTTCGAGCATGTTCTGACAGAAGAGGGCCATCCAGGCGGTTCCGTCGGCCTGTTCCAGATGCCCCCCGGTCGGCAGCGCAGCGTTTCGGTCGAACACGCCGATATTGTCGAGCCCCAAAAATCCCCCTTCGAACACGTTGCGACCGGTGCGGTCCTTGCGGTTCACCCACCAGGTGAAGTTCAGCAGCAATTTTTCGAAACAACCCTTGAGCCAGTCTCGATCTCCCTCGCCGCGCTGCGCCTTGTCCAGTCGGTACGTAAAGATGCTCGACCAGGCGTGCACCGGAGGATTCACGTCGCCGAAGTTCCACTCGTAGGCCGGGATCTGGCCGTTCGGGTGCATGTAGCGTTCGCGCAGCATCAGCTTGAGTTGCTGTTTGCCGAAGTCCGGGTCGACGAGCGTTAAGGCCAGCACGTGGAAAGCGAGGTCCCAGGCGGCGTACCAGGGATACTCCCACTTGTCCGGCATCGAAATCACGTCGCCGTTGTACATGTGATGCCAACGGTCGTTGCGGGGCGAGGCCTTCCGCGATTCCTTAAATGGGTCGGAGCCGCGCTCTTCGAGCCACTTGTCGACGTCGTAATGATAAAACTGCTTGCTCCACATCATGCCCGCCAGGGCCTGACGCATCACGTTCGTCGCGTCGGCGTCGAGCGATTTCGGGATGACCGTTGCGTAGAATTCGTCGGCCTCGTCGCGTCGGCTTTGAAAAACTTCGTCGAAACGGCTGTCGAAGGGACCGGACGGATCGCCGTTGCCCTCGGCGGCGGACGACGGCTCGGCGCGGTTCAGCCGCAGCCGGATCACGCGGCTCGCGCCGGCGGGGACGCTCATCTGAAAATCCGCGGCGACCTTCGTCCCTCGCTTCTCGGGGTTCACGGCCTCTTTGCGACCGTGGACGACGTAGTCGTTGATGCTGTCCTTGACGTACGGACTGCGGTTCTCGACGCCGAAGATGCGCCGAGTGTTCGTCTCGTTCTCGGTGAAGAGCAGGGGGGCGTCCCCCTCGACGTAGAGGAAGAACTTCCCCAATTCGGGCTCGACGGCCTCGACTACGCCGCCTGACCGAACGGGGGAGACTTCGCGCAGCGTCGGTCGGTCGGGGTCGTCGCGCCACGACCACTGGTTCCGGAACCAGAGCGTCGGCAATACATGCAACTCGGCCGCTTCCGGACCGCGATTGTGAACGCTGATCCGAATCAAGAGATCGTCGGGCGATCCCTTGGCATACTCCACAAAAACGTCGAAGTACCGATTCTCATCGAACACCCCCGTATCAAGCAGCTCGTACTCGGGTTCGGCCCGGCTTCGACCTCGGCTCGTCCTGACCAAATCGTTGTAAGGGTACTCTGCCTGCGGATACTTGTAGAGGTACTTCATGTACGAGTGAGTCGGCGTGCTGTCGAGGTAGAAATAGTACTCCTTCACGTCTTCGCCGTGGTTGCTCTCGATGTTGGTCAGGCCGAAGAGACGCTCCTTGAGGATCGGGTCGTTGCCGTTCCACAACGCGACCGCGAAGCAAAGACTTTGTTGATCGTCGGAGACTCCGGCCAGTCCGTCCTCGCCCCAGCGGTAGGCCCGCGAGCGCGCCTGGTCGTGAGTGAAGTAATTCCAGGCGTCGCCGCCTTCGCTGTAGTCCTCGCGAACGGTTCCCCATTGCCGCTCGCCGAGGTACGGGCCCCACCGCTTCCAAGGGACCTTTCGATCGCGAGCTTCTTCGAGTCGATCGTGTTCCGCGGCCATTTTGGACTCTCGTTCCCTTGTTAATACGGCAGGCCGAGCACGGCTTTGTAATGTCTCGGGACAGACTCAAGCTCGGTCTCGTCGTTGGGGATGAATGGTTGCCTGTTCTCCCAAGACTGTTTGATGGACGTCAGTGTCCAGAGTCGGCCGTCGGCGTCGCGCACCACCCATTGGTGCGACGTCCGGTCGACGTAGATCGCCACCACGCACTCGTTTGCAGTTGTCATGCCTCGCTCCCTCAGCGGCCCCGGTCGCTCCTGGATGTTCTCAAACCGGGCCCTTCGCCTCTGAGAAAGCAAAAAAGCCCTCTCACGCACCATGCGGTGTCGAAGGGCTTGTCGTAGCCGATTGCTTCCGTGCCCGCCTTGAGCACGGAATATGTTTTACGCGAACCGTCGCCGGCGCTCGAATCAACGAGGAAGCAGCAAGTCGATCGACCTGTTTCCGACTTGGACGAGACAAATCGAGTGGGTGGGGATTCTCGACGCGCGACCAAGCGTCGCGCGCAACCACGCTCTGTGCGCGCTCAGGCACCGCCCGGGTTACGCCTTCTTCGCGTCGAGGCGCGTGATGCGGACGTGCCGGTCGTGGTGCGCCGTCGCGATCCGCAGGCCGTCGGGATGAAGGTCCATGTCGCGGAGGATGTTCGGCAGCGCGAGTCGGTGGAAGTCCTTCGGCGCGTCGGCCTTCCAGAAAAGCAGGAGGCCGCCGTTCGAGCCGCCGCAAGCACCCGTCAACGTGCCGTCGGCAAGGTAACGAAGACGCCAGAGCACGCCGCCGGTGATGCCGTCGGCCAGGAGCGTCTTCAAATTCTTCCGCGTGCCGCCGTCAAACAACAGCGCGATCGGCTCGTGCACCGCTCCGAGCGGGTTCGTGGCCTTGTACAGCCCGCCCGCCGCGAGAAACTTGCCGTCGGGAGTGATCGCGAGCCCGCGCACGCCCCCAAAGTCAACCTGCTGGCCGCCGTTGTACGAATGCAGCTCCTTTGCGTCGAACGTCCCCAGCAGCTTGCCCGAGGCGAGGTCCCACTCGTTGACCGCGCCCATCAGGTCGCCGGTGAGCAGCGTCTTGCCGTTCGGGTGGAACTCCATCGAATAAATATGGCCGGAGTGGCCGGTCATTTGCCGCAGCGCAGCGCCTGTTCTGGCATCCCAGAGCTTGACCAGCCGGTCGTTGCCGCCGCTCGCCAGAATCGCGCCGTCGCGACTGACCCCGAGCGCGCGGACCCAGCCTTGATGCGCCTCGATCGTGCGCATCGGCTTTGGCGTCGCGGCGGCCGTCTCCCAAACCACGATCCGACCGTCGCCGCCGCCGCTCCAGACGCTGCCGCCGTCGGGGCTGAACGCGATCGAAAACACCCAGGATTCATGCGCCCCGGCGTACGCGAGCGGCTTGCCGTCGCCGAGGTTGAACCGCTGCAAGTTGGAACCCTCGAGGCCGCAAAACACGTAACGTCCTTGCGGGTCGAAACGGCAACAGACCACCGGCCGCTCGGTTTGCCATTGAGCGACGACGTGCGCCTGTTTGGGGTCGAGCCCCGCGGGAAGTCCGTCGGCGTGGGGATTCACGAACGCACCTTTGAGCTTTAAAAAACTTCGATCCGTCACGCCAGGATTTGCTTGATCGCCTTCGAGGCGGGGTCGGCGATCGGCACCTCGCGGCCTTCGATGTCGAAGTTGTCGGTGGAGTCGACTCCGACGGCTTGCAGGTAGGTGTGGAAGAGGTTGGCGTGGTCAACCTGTCCGTCAACGACCTCGGTCCCCTTCGCGTTCGTCTTGCCGTACGCGACGCCGCGCTGCACCTTCGCTCCCGAGACCAGCACCGTCCAGGCACGCGACCAGTGGTCGCGTCCATAATAAAGGTTGATGTTCGGCGTCCTGCCGAATTCGGAGAGCACGACGATCAAGGTCGAGTCGAGCATCCCGCGGTCGGCCAGGTCCGCGACGAACGCCGCGAACGAGCGGTCGAACTCGCCGAGCTGCTCGATGTGAAAATTGAAGTTCTCGTTGTGCGTATCGTAGTTGGAGTGCGACACTTGCACGAACGTGACCCCCTTTTCGAGCAAGCGCCGGGCGAGCAGGCAGTGGCGTCCGAAGTCGTACTTGCCGTAGCGGTCGTGATCTTTCGGCGGCTCCTTCGCGACGTCAAACACCTCGCGTTGCCGCATCAAGAGCGCGGCCTGCTCGTACGAATAGACGTACGCCTCGGTGATCGCGGTGCGTCGACGGCTCAAGAACCGTTCGTTGACGCGCTTGCGGAAGTCGTTGCGGGCGGCGTCGAAGGGCTCGGTGACGTGCCCCGGACGCGTCGTGTATTGCGGCGGTTGGCCGTTGCCGAGCGCGATGCCGGCGTACTTCGGGCCAAGATAAGCGGAGTCGTTCGCGCGGCCGCCCGAGCCGCCGGGGGTGATCAATATGTTGCCCGGCAGGGCGCTCTCGCCGGGCGTCATCGCCTTCGCGCACACCGCCCCGATGTTGGGATACTCCGCCGCGGGCGTCTGTCGACGACCCGTCAGCATCATGTACGTCCCCTTGCCGTGGTCGTCCTCGTGCGTGTTCACGCCGCGGACTAGGCAGAGGTGATGCATCTGTCGCGCGACGTTCGGCAGCAGTTCCGAAATCCGAATCCCCGGCACAGAGGTCTCGATCGATCGGAACGGGCCGCCGGTCTCGGTGCCCGGCTTCGGGTCCCAACTTTCGAGCTGGCTGAGGCCGCCGTGCATGTTAAAGACCACGACGCGCTTCTGTCCCGCCGCCAGTTGCGCGGCCGCGATCGGGCTCGAAAACACCCCCAAACCCCCCGCGACCGGCCCCGCCGCCGTCGCCGCGAGACCCGCCAAAAAACGCCGACGCGCCGCGTTGTGCTCGGGCGACCCGCAGGAATAAGTGCACTTCATGACCGGCCTTCCTTTCCGAGTATGGGAGGCGTCTCAGTGATTGAACCGGAATTCGACCGACGTCAGGAGTCCCCAAACCAGCTCTTGCGCCGCGGCGGTCCGCGCGGCGGCGGACACTTGCAATGCTGTCGCGACGTCGTTCGTTTCGGCGGCGGTCGGCATGCGCGCCAGGATCGTTAAGTACAGGTCTTCGGCTGCCTTGCGCGGATCGGTCGCGCGCGCCAGGCGATCGGTGACGTTGCCGCCCGCGGGGGCGATCCAGCCGTTCACATCGCCGCCGTTCGCCGCGAACAGCGCCTGGTCCGCGGTCGCGAAGAAATCGTTCTGAGGCTGGCCCGCGCCCGCGCCGTACACCCGCGCGAACGCGCCGATGCTCCCCTTTAATTTGGCGAACGTCCGCTCCTCGACCGCACGCGCGCGGTCGCGGACCTGCGCGGGATCCGACTGCGTCTGCGCGGTCAACGGCTTCGTCTTATTCAGCTCGGCCTCCGCGGCGAGGCGGGTGCGGTCGTAGACCCCGGTCGCCTTCAGGATGCTCCAGCAGAATTGTTCGGGAGTGAGCGGCTTGAGCTGCGCGGTCTCGAAGTTGTTCGCGAGCATCGTCGTCAGTTGCTCGGACGCGGCCGCGAGCTCGGACCGCAACTCTTGCGACTTCGCCTCCGCGGCCGACAACGCCTGGCGAGCGGCGACGAGTTCGGCGTCGCGACGCGTTTTCAAGGCCGACGACGCGCCGAGAGCACGCTCGGCGGCGGCGCGCGCCTCGGTCGCCCTCCGCAGCGCCGTCGAGGCCCCGTCGAGCGCCGACCGCGCATGGCTCGTCACCGAATGCAGCTCGTCGGCCTTCGCCTTCATAAGAGCCGCAGCCTTGCTTAAGTCGGCGTCGTTCGGAAAATTCCCGAGCGCGATTCCGACCGCGGCGCGGGCCGCATCGACGCTCGCCACGCTCTTTTGATGCCGATCGAACGCCGTTTGAGCCGCATCCACAGCCTTTGCCGCGGCGACGCGGGCTTGCTCGGCGACCTGCGACTCGGACTGTCCGCGCACGCGGTCCGCGGCCGCCGCCGCCGCGCGCTTTTCGGATTGATCGACCGCTTCGCGCGCCGCCGCGACCGTTCGCGACGACGCCTCCGCGGCCGACCGCAGCGTCGCGACTTGCAGCTCCGTTTCGAGCAGGTCGACCCGCTTTTTGCGCTCTTCGAGCGCGACGCGCGTCTCGGACGCCCGCCGCCTCGCCGCGATCACGAGCCGCTCTTGCGCCCTCACCGTTGTGCGCAGAGGCAACGTCTTCGATCGCGCCGCCTCGACCGGTTTCGCCGCGGCGGCACGCTCGTCGGAGGCTTTTTTAAGCGCGGCGGCTTTATCGGGGGTGGTCTTTTGCAAGCCCGCGATCTCGGCGGTCAGTGCTTTCGCGCGGTCTTCGAGCTTCTGCGCGGCGGCGGCGACCTCGGGTTCTTTGGGCAGTTTTTTGAGGACGTCGCGGGCCTTCGAGGCAGCCTCGGCGAGCAGCTTCGAGGCCTCGCCGCGGGTTGCGATCGCCGCCGCGAGGGCGTTGACCGCTTTCTCCGCGTCGTCCAACTTTTTCGAGGCGGCGACGTGCTTCGCGAGCGCCTGATCGACCTCGGCGACCGCCGGAACAAGCGCCGACTCGGCTTTGTGCCACGCCCGAATTGCTTTTCCGTATTCCTCTTGCGCCGCCTCCGAGGCCGACGTCAGCGTGTCGATGCCGGCCTTCGCCTCCGCGAGCGCCGACGCGATCTCGCTCGCCCGCGACGGCTCGACCGCCGGCGTGTCGATCGACCGCTGATACGTGCGAGTGAGCGCCAATTCTCGCAAGAAGGCTCTGGCGTCGAACCGCAGCGCGACCAGCTCGTCGGCGAGCATCGCCAACAGCGCCGGGTTACTGGGCGGATTCGCGGGGTGGTGCAGGTCGAGCGGATGCACGAGGCCGCGGCCCATCAGAACCGCCCAAAGTCGATTTGCGATGTTATGATTGAACGCGAGATTCGAGCCGTCGGTGGCGAGCGCCGCCAGTTGCGCGCGGCGGCTGGATTTCGGAACGGGCAGAACGTTGTCCGCGGGCGCGATGCGATACTCTGCGCCCGGCGGCAACTCAGGCTCGATCAGTTCCGCGCCGCCGAGCAGCCGCGGGCCCGTCAAATGCGCGTCGTTTTTCACGAACACCGAGTCGAATTTCTGATCGACGCCCGCTTTCTCCGCGTAATAAAGCTTGTCCTTGCCTGCTTCTTTGCGAGTGAGTGCGTACGAGGAGCTAAAAAAAGCGAGTAGGCCGTGATAGTCCGACTGTTGGTAATCTTCGATGAGCGGGTGATTGTGACACTGAGCGCACTGCATGTCGCGTCCGAAGACGATTCGCCCGACGTCGCGAGTGATCAGGTTTGGCTCCGCGCCGCGATCGAGGTAAAACCGCGCAGCGGGGCGGAGCTTCGGGTCGGTGCCGTCGGTGCCGAGGATTTCTCGGAAGAGTAGATTGAGGGGGCGATTTTCACGCGCGGCGGTCAGCAAATAGTCGTGCCACTCGTCGTCGGTCACGGACTGATTTGGACGTCGCTCCATGAGCATGAGGTCGAGGGTCGTCGCGAAGAAGCGCGCGTGGAGCGGGCTTTCGAGCAGCCGGTCGACGACTTTGGCGCGCTTATCGGCGGCGGGATCGGCCAGAAACGCGCGGACCTCGTCGGGCGACGGCGGCATGCCGGTGAGGTCAAGCGCGACGCGACGAAGGAATTCGGAGTCGCTCGCCAGAGGGGTGGCCGGCGCGGCGGCGCTCGCTTCGATGAGGCGGTCGATGCGTTCGTGGAGCGGGGATTTCGTCGCGTCGGACCCGGCCAGAGCCGCGGAAGTCGCGCAGCCCAGAACGCACACGAGGGCGCATCGAAGCACGTTCAATCGCGGAATCGGGTTCGGCATGAGGGAGGCCTCGCGACGTCCGAACCAAAATGCGGAGGGGGTTCGGCGTTCGTTTGCCCGCATCGGCAGCGCACCGGCGGATGTTTAACCGATCTTCAACATCGTTTATAACGTAACAAACGCGGTGTGTAAACCCTTGGGCGGGGTTCGGAGTCGGCGGGGTCGGGCGAGCGTCGAAACGGAGCGCGGACGCAGCGTCTGGAATTGCAGGAGGGGCGCTCAGGGGGCGCGATCGTAGACGCTTTGGAGTCCGTTCCGCAGGTGGGATGTCATGCGATCGGCGGCGGCGGGTCCGTCGCCCGCGAGCAGAGCCGCGACGATCGCCTCGTGCTCGGAGAGAGCGCCGTTCATCCGCGTGGGGAACCGCGTCGAGATGTGGTGCATCACCCGGTGAATCTTGTCGCGGATCTGGCCCATGGCGCGCGTGATCTCTTTGTTGCCGTGGCAGTCGCAGAGGTGCAGGTGGAACTCGGAGTCGATCCGGATGTGCTCGGCGATGTCGCCCTGTCGTACGGCGCGACGGTGCTCGGCGAGGTTCTGCTTCAGAAGGCCGGCCTGTTCGGAGGTTAATTTGCCCGCGAGCCGCGCGACGACGAAGGTCTCGATCGCCTCGCGGATCTCGAAGTGGTCGGCGATTTCTTCGGGCGAGACGGCGCGGACGATGATGCCCTGTTGGGCGGTCACGGTGACGAAGCCCTCGGCCTCGAGCCGCTCCAACGCCCCGTGCACCGGCGTCTTGCTCATCTTCAGGCTCTGGGCGAGCCGTCGCTCCGACAGCAACGTCCCCGGCGTCAACGCGCCCGAGAGCAGCCGGTCCTTGAGCGCGGCGTAGGCCCGGTGCTTCAGCGACAACGAACCTCGGGCCGTCCGCGACGCGTTCGGCGTGTTTTTCGGGCGAGTAACTGCCGTTTTCATGGGACGGGCCGCGAACTTGTTTTCGATCGAGAACCGCGATAAGATGAGTTCGATCCTACTGGCATACCAGCAGCGTGTCAATTGTGTGCGAGGAACTCGACCATGCCGGACCCGCGAAACGCCGGGCGAACGACGTCGTCGACTAGGCTGCTTTTGGCGATGCTGGCGACGTGCGTTTGGGTCGCGCCGGCGTTGTCGCAGCCGGTACGTCCGCGGGATTCGGCGTCGTCGAAGGTTTTTGACGCCGAGATCGCTCCGATTTTGGCGCGGCACTGTCTGGAGTGTCACGGACGATCGTTGCGGAAGGGAAAGCTTGCGCTCGCGACGGCCAGGGCTGCGTTCGCGGGCGGCGCGAACGGGCCGGTGATCGTGCCGGGCAAGCCGGACGAGAGCCCGCTGCTGGAGTACATCGACTCCGGCGAGATGCCCCGCGATCGACCTCCCTTGAGCGACTCCGAGAAGCAGAGGCTGCGGCGCTGGATCGCCGACGGCGCGCGATGGGGGACTGAGGAAATCGACCCGTTCCTCGTCACGACCGAGCGGCGCGGGGGCTACGATTGGTGGTCGCTCCAGCCGGTCCGCGACCCCGCCCCGCCGTCGGTCCGCGATGCGCGTTGGGTGCGGAACGACGTCGATCGGTTCGTGCTCGCGCGTCTGGAAGCGAGCGGTCTGCACCCCGCCCCCGAGGCTGACCGACGGACCTTGATCCGGCGGCTCTCGTTTGACTTGATCGGCCTGCCGCCCGAGCCCGACGACGTCGAGAGGTTTCTCGCCGATACCGCCGCCGACGCCTACGAGCGGCTCGTCGATCGGCTGCTCGCCTCGCCCGGTTACGGCGAACGTTGGGGCCGCCACTGGCTCGACGTCGTCCGGTTCGGCGAAAGCGAAGGCTTCGAGCGGAACCACGTCCGCGACAACGCGTGGCGCTATCGCGACTGGGTGATACAGGCGTTCAATCGCGACTTGCCCTACGACGAGTTCGTGCGAGATCAGATCGCCGGCGACGTCTTGCACCCGGACCGGCTCGACGCCTTGATCGCGACCGGCTATCTCGTCTGCGGCACGTGGGACGAGGTCGCTCACTACGAAGGGTCGTCCGAGATGCAAAAGGCGACGCGGTTCGACGAGTTGGAGGATCTCGTCGGCACGCTCGGGCAGACCTTTCTCGGTCTGACGATCAACTGCGCGCGGTGCCACGACCATAAGTTCGACCCGATCTCGCAGAAGGAGTATTACCAGGTCGCCGCCTTGCTCGGGGGGGTGAACCAGGAGAAGGAGGAGCGTTCCAAGATCAAGCTCGCGGCGCCCGCGGGCGGGCCCGCGTTCGGGGGCGTCGCGCACGTGATCATGCCGCGGCAACCGCCGCCGTACGCCGTCCTCGAGCGCGGCGATTATCGCAAGCCGGGCGAGGTGGTTGCGCCCGCGGGGCTGAAGGCGCTCTCCGGGCTGTCGGCCGACCTCGGGCTGGCGCCGAACGCTCCCGAGGCCAAGCGGCGAGCGGCGCTCGCCGGCCTCCTGAGCGACCCGCGCAACCCCTTGACGGCGCGCGTTTTCGTGAACCGGCTCTGGTATCACCACTTCGGTCAGGGGCTGGTCGAGAACCCGAGCGACTTCGGCTTCAACGGCGGCCGACCCAGTCATCCGGAGCTGCTCGACTTTTTGGCGACGCGGTTCACGGCGGGGGGTTGGAAGGTGAAAAGCATGCACCGGCTGCTCGTGAATTCCGCCGCCTACAGGCAGGAATCCCGCGTCCGAAACGAGCGAGCCGAGGGTCTCGACGCCGACAACCGGCTGCTCTGGCGGGCCAATCGCACGCGTCTTGAAGCCGAATCCGTCCGCGACGCGACGTTGGCGGTTTCGGGCGCGCTCAACCCGCGCGTCGGCGGTCCGAGCTTCGTCGACGTCCGGCTCAACAGAAACGGAGCGAACGGCAACCACGAGTTCGCCGACCCCACGGGCGACTTCTCGGACGAGGTCAATCGCCGGACGATTTACCGGCTCTGGGCGCGGTCGGGCGGCAACCCGATGCTCGAATCGCTCGACTGCCCCGACCCCTCCGTGATGGCTCCGCGGCGGACGCGCACCATCACGCCGATCCAAGCGCTCTCGCTCTCGAACAACGTGTTCATGGAGAAGTGCGCCCAGAAGTTCGCCGGACGCCTCCGCCGCGAAGCGGGCGACGACGTCGCCAAACAGATCGACCGCGCCTGGCGCTTGGCCTTCGCGCGCCCCCCCAACGAGCGCGAAATCCAGGCGGGCCGCTCGTTCGTCGCGCGGCGCGGCCTCGAGCCGTTTTGCCTCGCGCTGTTCAACACGAACGAGTTCCTCTTCCTCAACTGACACCGGTCCCGGGAGCTCTCCATGCACCGACGAAACGAGACGACACGTCGGAACTTCCTGCTGGACGCGGCGTTCGGTTTGCCCGCGATCGCGGCGGCCGACCTGCTGCTCCGCGGCGGCCTCCTCGAAGCGGCGACGACCGACGCGACGCGGCCTCGCGGCCCTCACTTCGAGCCGAAGGCCAAGCACGTCATCCACATCTTCCTCGGCGGCGGCTTGAGCCACGTCGACTCGTTCGACTTCAAACCCGACCTCCAGAAGTATCACGGCAAGGACATGCCCGCGAGCTTCGGTCAGGCCGACGCGTTCTTCGGCAAGGTCGGGCGACTGCACCAATCGCACTACCCCTTCAAACGCCGCGGCCAGAGCGGACTTTGGGTCTCCGACCTGTTCCCCAACCTCGCCGACGTCGCCGACGAGTTGACAGTCGTGAACTCGATGGTCGCCGAGACCGCGAACCATATCCCCGGCATCTTTCAGGCGAACACCGGCTTCCGACAGATGGGTTTCCCGGCGATGGGGTCCTGGCTCTCGTACGGTTTGGGGACCGAAAACGAGGACCTTCCCGCCTTCGTCGTGCTCCCCGATGCCCGCGGGATTCCGAACTCGGCCGGAGGCGTCTTCAACTGGACCAGCGGCTTCCTTCCCGCCGAACATCAAGGGGTCGCCTTCAACACCCGCGGCGGCTCGCCGGTCCGCGACCTCCAGCCCGCCGGCGGCGCTTCGGCGGAGGTCCAGCGCGACCGTCTCGAACTGATCAAACAGCTCGACGCGATCCACCTCGAGGAGCAAACGCAGACCGACCCGCTGGCGGCGCGCATCCGCAGCTACGAGCTGGCGGCGCGCATGCAATCGGCGATCCCCGAGGCCACGAACCTCGCCGCGGAGCCCGCTCACGTCCAGAAGCTCTACGGGCTCGATCGCGACGACTGCCGCGATACGGCCCGCAACTGCCTGATCGCGCGCCGACTCGTCGAGCGCGGCGTCCGCATGGTCCAGCTTTGGACCGGCGACGGCATCTCCTGGGACGCTCACGGCGACATCACCGGCAACGGCTACAAGTCGCACACCGGCGAGGCCCGACGCGTCGACCGCCCCATCGCCGGACTCATCCGCGACCTGAAAAATCGGGGCCTGCTCGCATCAACCGTCGTCATGATCACCACCGAATTTGGACGGACCCCGTACGCCCAGGCCGACAAGGGCACGCTGAGCCGAGGTCGCGACCACCACCCGCAAGCTTTCACCAATGTCCTGGTCGGCGCGGGACTCAAAAAGGGCTGCGCCCACGGCGCCACCGACGCCGTCGGCTATAGCTCGATCGTCGACCCGGTCACCACCTACGACCTTCACGCCACCGTTTTGCATCTGCTGGGCATCGATCACAAACGCTTGACCTTCTACCACGACGGCATCCAAAGACGCCTGACCAACGTCCACGGCAACGTCGTCAAGGCGATCCTGTCATAAGGCTCGTCCGCGCGGCTCTCAAGGTCGTGCATGGTGTGGAACATGCCGGCCGACGGCGGGAGACGAACGCCTCGGTGACCGGATCGATTCGAAGGGCCGCGCGCGGACCGTTACGCGCGGCTTCGCTGCCGTCGCGTTTATTATTCGAAGGCGGCTCGGGGGCGGGACTTCTTTCGCGAGCGCGCGACGGGTATAAAGAGAGGTATGGGTGCATGCGTGCCCCGACCTGTGTCCCCGGCGGCGAGATCCCGCGGGCAACGGCTCCGACCGGGGCGTGAGCGCTCTACTCTCGTGTGCAAAACGGTTTGTCGCCGCTCCCCCGCGACGGGGGAGATGAGCGAGGAGTCTCAACCCACGACCAGGATTCAGCACCCATGGGATTTTTTGTGCCGAACGTTTTCCGATACGTGGTGTTACCGGTGTGTCTGGCTCTCCTGTGGGTCGGGCATTCGACTGATGTCGCGGCGGACGAGGCGACTCCTCAGGGTGCGGAGATGGCGGGCTATCTAATCGTCCCTCACGGCAAAGTGCCTGAGAATTACAACGCCGGGTACTCGATGTACGTAGCCGCCTGGCCGCTCCTGAAGAACTATCCCGGGCAGGAGTTCCAGAGCGGGTTGTTCGGCACCTGGATGTTCGCCCATTACGACGAGCCGAAGCCGAAGAATCTCTACTCCGACGTCGAGGGCGGGCTCGGCTGGTGGCGGGACACCCGGTTCGCCACCGAGACCCCCAAGTTCATCATGGGCGGGGTCGCGCTGAACTTCAGCGAGTGGGCCAACGGCCCCGGCGCCGGCAAGGGCCGCGACTGGAAGAATCCGAAGGGTCATTACGCCATCGCCCAGCTCAGCCCGTGGCTGCTCTGGCCGCCCGACGGCCTCAACCTCAAGCAGGGCACGTCCGGGGAACTCTTCGGGTACGGCTACTTGCCGCTGCCGCTCGTCGCCCCCAAGAAGACCACCGCGGGCAAGGACGTGCCGACCGGCAACAATTGTTGGACCCTGTTCCTCAACACCGGCAACTTCAAGGGGCCGGCCACATTCTTCTTGCCGTACTTCTGGTCGAAGCCGACCGTCGAGGACCCGAAGCTGGCGGGGATGTTCCTCGACACCCGGCCGTCCGACCCGAACAGGGCGGTGCAGATGGAGACCCAGCACATCCCCGCCTACATCGCCAAGGATGCGAAAGGGGATACCTACGCCCGAGTCGCGCCCACGCGGTTCCCAGGGAAATCGAGCGGGAATTCGCCGCTGCTGCACCGCATCACCGCCTACAGCAAGGCCGCGCTGTGGGACCGCGTGCAGGCGTGGTTCGACGGCGGTCCGGCTGCGTCCGGCCGGATCGACCCGAAAGCCTCAAGCGTCTCGACCTTCGACGGGCAGGGGGGGGCAACCTGGCGGATCTATCACTCCGGAACTCCCGGCGACAAGAGGTCGCCGATCGCTTGGAGTTCGTTCGCCGCCCCCGTCGCCCTCGATAAGGCCACGTACGGTTACAAATGGGCCAAAGACTCGGTGACGAGGGCCGACGCGAAGGACAAGTCGCTCGTCACCCTTCCCGAGTACTACCGCCTGGAGAAGGACAAGAACGACCGGGAGCTGTGGGTGGCGGTCAACCCGAAGGACCTGCCGGCCGAGACCGGCCTGGCCAAAGTGGATTTCCCGAAACGTGTCGGCGCCGACCGGAATCCCTACGTCACTCCCGACGAGGCCGGCAGTTGCTGGAAGACGCCGGGGCCGGCGGCGGGGCCCTTCACAGCGAAGCTGGGCGACGGCAGCGTGGCCACCTACTACTGGTACCGGTTCGCCGACCAACCCGCCTTGATGAACGCCGACCTGACCGCCGATGAGCGGGAGCACCTCCAGAAGCGGGTGGAGATGTTGCACAAGACATGGACCAAGGAGCGCGAGTACCTGCCGCCGCCCAGGGTCGGTAAGCTGGCCGAACTCGATCCGGCGGTGATCGTGTCGCCCCCCAAGGGCCTGGAGGTCGGCTACGTGCCGATCGTCGTACGACAGGCCGCGGAAAAATAAACCTGAGAGTGGGCGACCACCGATGATCCGCACGTCAACCGTACGACGCCGTTCCGCTGCGTTGTTGCTCGCCTTCGCCGCGGCAATGCCGGGGTCGCTGGTGAAGACGCTGCAAGCCGCGGCGCCGTCGCGTCCGAACATCGTCTACATTTTGGCGGACGACCTCGGGTACGGCGACGTCGGCTGTTACAACCCGGCGTCGAAGTTACCCACACCGAACATCGATCGGCTGGCCGGGGAGGGGGTTCGGTTCACCGACGCGCACTCGCCGTCGTCGGTCTGCACGCCGAGCCGCTACGCCTTGCTCACCGGCCGGTACGCGTGGCGGACGCGGCTGCAGAGGAATGTGATCGGACCGTTCGCGCCGCCGCTCATTGCGGAGTCGCGCCTCACGGTCCCCGAGTTGCTCCGCGCCCAGGGTTACGCCACCGCGTGCATCGGCAAGTGGCACCTCGGCTGGGGATGGCCCCGACCCGGTGCCGACGGCAAGCGCGACTTCACCAGGCCGATCCCCAACGGCCCGACCGCTCGCGGCTTCGATCTCTACTTTGGAACCGATATCCCGAACTTCCCGCCCTACTGCTTCCTGGAGAACGACCGCACCGTCGGCATCCCCTCGATCGCCGCGCCTCTCGCGCGCGACGCCTTCAACATCCCCGGCCCGATGGTCCCCGGCTGGAGACTCGTCGATGTGCTGCCCGGGCTGGAACGACGCGCCGTCGCGTACGTCGAGTCGGCCGCGCAGGACGCGAAGCAAGGCAAGCCGTTCTTCCTTTATCTGGCCCTCACCTCGCCCCACTATCCCGTCGTGCCCTCGGCCGATTTCAAGGGCAAGAGCAGGGCGGGCCTCTACGGCGACTACGTCTTGCAGACCGATCACGTGGTGGGCAAAGTCCTGGACGCGTTGAAGAGCGGCGGCGTCGCGGACAACACCCTGGTTATCTTCACGAGCGACAACGGCCCGGAGGTTTCCGGCGAGGTCCACCCCGGAGTGTACGACCGGATCAAAGAGTTCGGGCACGCGAGCATGGGCCCCCTGCGCGGGGCGAAACGCGACGCCTGGGAAGGCGGCCACCGGGTTCCGTTCATCGTCCGCCGGCCGGGGAAAGCCCAGGCGGGCGGTACGTGCGACGAGACCGTCTGTCACGTCGATCTGATGGCGACCCTCGCTGCCTTGTTCGATGTCAAACTGCCCGCCGACGCCGGCGAGGACAGCGTCAACATCCTGCCCGCCCTCCTCGGCGAAGAGCGGAAAGCACCGCTCCGCGAAGCGACGGTCCATCACACCGGGCAGGGCAATTTCGCCATCCGCCGCGGCGACTGGGTGCTCATCTTCGCCCCCTCCGGCGACGACAATCGCAAACAAGGCGAGCCGGCGTGGTTCCGTAAAGACCGCGGATATACCGCCCATGCCGAAGCCGGAGAACTCTACAATCTCGCCGCGGACCCGACGCAGAAGTACAATCTGTATGCGTCCGAGTCCGCCAAGGTGAAAGAGCTCACGGCCTTGATGGAACGATACGTGGAGGAGGGCCGCAGTACGCCCGGGCCGAGGCAGAAAAACGACGTGGACATCACCTGGGACAAGCGGCGCAAATAGGCTCGGAACTTTGACTCGCTCGCACCTCGATCGCATCAGTGTCGCGTCGGGCGGCGGTTCGATCAGTCGCGACATGAACCACATGAGCGAGCATCCAACCCGCGACGCCTCGGCTCGCGCGACTCGGCACGGGTCAGCCTACGGACCGCCGTCATTCGCCGAAAGTCTAGAGTATCGAAGGCGGGACTTGAACCCACACGGGTGTTACCCCACCGGATTGACCTTTGCGATCGGCCGCGATCATCGGGTTGATCGAGAATTCCTCATCGACGCCGAGGGTTATATCGGGGGTCGTGCCGCCATTCCAAATTGACCGCGCATGGCCTCTCCACGCCGCGCATTGTCGTTATGGGCAGTCCGATTCGGAGCGCTCCGGCACGCGCCCGGACGAGTTCAAAATCCGGACCTGGCTCACCGGTTGTCATGCGGGTCGGCGACGGCGGGATTCTGTTCGGCTTTTTTTTGAGCCCCAAACCATCTGGAGCCCGCGCTCCGCCTATTGTGAGGGCGGGTGCAACCATAAGGAATCCGCCCTCGTCACCCGTCGTTGCAGTGTCCCCCGGGCCGCTGCCGCCGCGCACCAGAAAAGCTCAAGCCGGTTCGCCGCCCCTAAATCGGTATCGGCTGAATCCGCGGGAAGAACCGGAGGGTTTCCTGCGCCGCCTCGCGGCGAGGAGATCGCATACCGCCTCTCTTTCCCTGAGAGAACACCTTCAACAACCAAAGAAGCTTCATAAGTTCCGGGACACTACACGAGGATTTACTCGGGCGACTACGGGGCTCTCGCCACCGCTGCGTTCCGACGCAATAATCGGTTGGAGTTTTCCCGCGGACCCTGTCTCACGCGTACTGCCTCAGGGGGCGATTATGCCGCAACTCCAACCCGAGGGCCGCGCCCCGGCCCGCTTCCCCACCACGCAATGGAGCCGCGTGACCACGGCGGCCGGCCGCGACGACGGGGAGGCCCGGGAGGCGCTGTCGATGCTGTTCCAGGCGTACTGGTACCCCATCTACGCCTTCGTACGTCACCGTGGTTTCTCGCCCGAGCAGGCGCAGGACCGGACCCAGGACTTCTTCGCCTACGTCCTGGAGCGCGACTTGATCGCGAGGGCGGACCCGGCCCGGGGCCGTTTCCGCGCCTTCCTGCGCACCGTGTGCGCCCGGCACTTGGCCGGCGATCGCGACCGGGAGAACGCGGCCAAGCGCGGCGGGGGCCGTCCTCGGCTCGCCATCGACCCATTCGACGCCGAGCGCCGCTACGTCCTCGAACCCGCCCACGCGCTGACGGCGGAGCGGATCTTCGATAGAACCTGGGCCCTGACCCTTCTCGGCCGCGTGGTCGACAGGCTCCGCCGCGAGTACGAGGACGCGGGCCGGTCGGCCCGGTTCGAGGAGCTGATCGCCGTCTTGACGAGAGACCCCGAGACGGACCCTTACGCGGAGATCGCCCGGAGGCTGGGGACCACCGAAGGGAACATCCGCGTCGCGGTCCACCGCCTCCGGCGCCGCTATGGCCTCCTGCTCCGCGAGGAGATTGCGGCGACCGTCGGAGACGCCGCCCAGGTCGACGACGAGATCCAGGCCCTATTCGCCGCCCTCGCGGGCTGAGCCGGCGCGGAGGCTGGTAACGTTCGGGATTATTTTCCCAACGAGGAAGAGGTGGTTTTCGGTGTCGGATGCGAACAGGAAAGGGACGGGTGCGATGAGCGGGGCGGAAACGTGTCCCGACTGCGGGGAACGTCTGCCGAGCAACTCCCCGGCAGGGCTCTGTCCCCGGTGCCTTCTTCGCCTTGGGACCGCCTTCGCGCTCGAGCCGGAGGCATCCGGATCGCCTGAGGCGGGGGCCTCGGTCTTCGGCGCGGCGATGGCGCGGGTTCACCTGCGCGAGTCGTCCGATGACGCTCCGCTGATCCGGCCCACTTCGGCGGAAGGTCACGGGCGTCGCGACCTCTCCTCGCGATATCAGCTCGTGGGCGAGTTGGCGCGTGGGGGCATGGGGGCCATCTTCCAGGGCCGCGACCTCGACCTCGGCCGCGACCTGGCCGTCAAGGTGATGCGCGAGGAACACCGAGGCCAAGCCGAGATGGTCCGGCGGTTCGTCGAGGAGGCGCAGATCGGCGGGCAGCTCCAGCATCCGGGGATCGTCCCGGTGCACGAGCTGGGGCGACTGCCCGACGGCCGGATGTTCATCGCGATGAAGCTGGTGCGGGGTCGCACGCTGGCAGCCTTGCTGGCCGTGCGACGGGGCCCCGAGGAGGAACGAACCCGCTTCCTCGCCATCTTCGAGCAGGTCTGTCAGACCGTGGCGTACGCCCATTCGAAGGGCGTGATCCATCGCGACCTCAAGCCGTCGAACGTGATGGTCGGCTCCTTCGGCGAGGTCCAGGTGATGGACTGGGGCCTCGCGAAGGTGCTCGATCAGGGCGGATTGGTCGACGACGAACGGGCCGCCTCCGCAGCCGAAGACGCGTCGGCGATTCGGACTTGGCGAGACGGTTCGGAGCTGATGGAATCGCGGCCCGGCTCCGTCCTCGGCACCCCCTCGTACATGGCCCCGGAGCAGGCGCGCGGGGCCATGGACACGCTCGACGAGCGGGCCGACGTGTTTGCCCTCGGTTCGATCCTGTGCGAGATCCTGACCGGCGGCCCGGCGTTCGTCGGCGAGAACGCCTCGGAGGTCTATCGCTTGGCCGAGAGGGCCGAGCTCACCGATGCGTGCGCGCGGCTCGACGCCTGCGGCGCCGACGCCGAACTCGTGGCCCTGGCCCGGGCGTGCCTAGCGGCCGCGCCGAGGCATCGACCCCGCGACGCGAGCGTGGTCGTGTCCGGACTGACCGCGTACCTGCGCGGCGTGGAAGGGCGCTTGCGGGATGCCGAGTTGGCGACGGCGAGGGCCGAGTCGCGGGTCGCGGGCGAGCGTCGTCGTCGTCAGTTGTCGCTTGCCCTGGCGGCGTCGGTGTTCCTCACGGGCGTCATCGGCGCGTCGGGTTGGGGGTGGATGGATCGCGAACGCCGCCGCCGTCTCGGGGCCGTGGAGGTCGCGGTCAACGCGGCCCTCGCCGATTCCGGGAGAAAGCGCGAGCGGGCGATCGACGCGGGGAGCGATCCGATCCTCTGGGTCGAGGCCATCGAGGCGGCCCGCCGCGCGGAAACGCTTCTCGCAAGCAGCGAGGCGAGCCCCGAGGAAAAGCAGCGGGTCCGCCGGTTCCTCGACGGACTCGTGCGCGAACGCGAGGCGATCGAGGCCCTCGACAAGGACCGCCGCATCGTCGAGCGTCTGGCCTCGGTCCTCAACGATTTCGGCGTGCACGGAGACGAACGAAAGGCCGACTCCGACTACGCGGCCGCGTTTCGCGCCTACGGCGTCGACGTCGATTCGCTGGATCCCTCGGCCGCAGGCAGCCTGATGGCGGCAAGCCCCGTCGCCCCGGAACTCGCGAGCGCCCTGGATCAGTGGGCGATCCTGCGCCGCGGTCGGGCGCTGCACGACGCGGCGGGGGCCGACCGCCTGGTTTCGGTAGCGAGGGCCGCCGACCCCGACCCGTGGAGGAACCGCTTGCGCGACACGGTCGGCCGCTTGGACGGCGGTCCGGCCCGTCGGCTGGAAATGCTGGAGCGACTCGCGGCCACCGCGGATGTGGAGCATCTCCCCGTTACGAGCGTCACGAGGCTGGCGACCTCGCTCGCAATCTTCGGTAGACGCGACACGGCGATCTCGCTGCTCCGGCGGGCGCAGGCCTGGCATCGCGACGACTTTTGGGTGAACGCCGATCTGGGTCGCGAGCTGATGGCCTCGAATCGTCCCGAGGAGGCGGTCCGCTTCTACGCCGTGGCCGCCGGCGTGGAGCCCCAAAGCGCCTTGGCACTGGGCGGCCTGGGCCAGGCGATCCTGCTGAGCGGTCAACCCGCCGAGGCCGCCGACCTGTTTCGCCAGTGCGCCCGGCTTCGGCCCGAGGACGCGCTCGCGCACGTTTCGCTCGGTTCGGCGCTGCTCGCGCTGGGAGAGTCGTCGGCGGCCGACGCCGAATTCGCCGCGGCGAAACGGTTGAAGCCGAAGGAGTGGATGGTTCACGATCAGATCGCACTGGCCTATTCGGATCGCGGCGACTGCGAGGCCGCCATCCAGGAGCAGCGCGAGGCCGTCCGCCTGTTTCCATCGATGGGCGTGGCGCACAAGGCGCTCGCGCATGCCTTGCAATCGGCCGGTCGCCTGGACGAGGCGGTGGCCGAGTTTCGCGAGGCCGTGCGGCTCGACCCCCGCAATTCGGCGTCACACCTGTTCCTCGGCCGGGCGTTGATCGAAGCGGGCGAGCCGGGAGCGGCACTCGAAGCGTTGGCCCTGATCGGGCCGGGCCGGCCACCGGACCCCTTCATCACGCCCGAGATGTTGGTATCTCGAGCAGAGCGGCTCGTCGCCCTCGAGCCGCGCCTTCCCGCCGTGATCAACGAGCGCGAGGCACCGGCGGACGCCGAGGAGGCCGCGTCGTTCGCCCGCCTGGCCTTCGCGAGAAATCAGCCCGAAGCGGCGGCCCGACTCTGGACCCAGGCGTTCGCCGCGTCTCCCGATATCGAGACCGATCTCGTCGCCATGAATCGATTCCAGGCCGCGCGCGCCGCGGTCCGCGCCGGGACCGAAGGCGCTGGGGAGCGCGCGGAATCGGGGACCAATTCGCGGGCGAAGCGGCGCCGGCAGGCGATCGAGTGGCTGCGCGCCGACCTCGCCGCGTCGCAGGCGGCCCTGGATTCGGGTACGGCTCCCCAACGAGCGGGCGTCGCCCGACGGCTCAGCCGGTGGCGGGTCGATCCCGCCTTGGCGCCCATCCGCGATGAGCCGGCCCTCTCGGCGCTCCCCGAGGCCGAGCGGCGTTCGCTGCGCGAGTTCTGGGACGGCGTCCGGGCGGTACGCTCGGCGAACTCGGTCCCGGCGACCCGACGATCCGAGCCCGACCGAAATTTCTGACAGACGTTGTAACTTTCGGGGCTGAATTACTAAAAGGGTTTGCGGAGGTTGTGCGCTTCCGAGATCGTGGCGTCGGCCGTTCGGGCGTTGGACGCCACCGGACGGAGGGTCGGCGCGCGCCGGAAATCCCTGGAAGGGCCGTCAACTCGTAATTGGGAAAAGCCGCGGTCCGCGCAGGTCTCGGCGGCACCAGAGGGGCGTCGGCCCGAGACGCCGTCGGCCGGCTCGCATCGCGAGGGAATTCAATCGATGAGGCTCCGAACCCGCCTGGCCGCCCTTACGCTCGTCGCGATCGGCCTCTTTAACCCTGACATCCACGCCGCCGAGCCGCCCTCATCGAAAGGGAAGCCGCCGACCGTGCTGTTCCTGGGAGACCGCGGCCCGCATCGGCCGTTCGAGCGATTCGAGCAACTCGCCCCCGTGCTGGCCGGGCGCGGGATCGAGGTCGTCTACACCGAGAAGATGTCGGACCTGAACCCCGAGACGCTCGGGAAGTATGACGCGCTGCTCGTGTACGCGAACATTACCCGGATCGGCAAGGAACAGGAGAAGGCGCTGCTCGACTACGTGGCGGGCGGCGGCGGCTTCGTCCCCCTGCATTGCGCCTCGTTTTGCTTCCTGAACTCTCCCGAGTACATCGCGCTGGTCGGCGCCCAGTTCCAGAAGCACGGGACCGGCACGTTCGAGACGACCGTCGTCGACGCCGATCATCCGATCATGAAGGGGCTGGAGCCGTTTCGCACCTGGGACGAGACCTACGTCCACACGAAGCACAACACGAAGGAACGCCACGTCCTCCAGACCCGCGACGACCAGGCGGGCTCCGAGCCTTGGACCTGGACCCGCACGCACGGCAAGGGGCGCGTCTTCTACACCGCGTACGGCCACGACGCCCGCACCTGGGGCCACCCCGGCTTCCAGGACCTCGTCGAGCGGGGCATCCGCTGGGCCGCGAACAAGGGCGAGGTCTACGACTCGCGGCCGCGGCCGGCGAAGGGCCTCAAGCCGCTCGAGTACGAGCCGGCCGAGATCCCGCTCTACACCCCCGGCGCTCGCTGGGGCACGCTCGGCGAGCCGATCCGCCGGATGCAGAGGCCGCTCTCGCCCGACGAGTCCCGGCAGCACCTCGCGTTGCCCGCCGGGTTCGAGGCGAAGCTGTTCGTCGCCGAGCCGCGGATCTACAAGCCGATCACGATGACCTGGGACCACTTGGGCCGGCTCTACGTCGCCGAGACGCTTGACTACCCCAACGAGATGCAGCCGACGGGGAAGGGGCGCGACCGGATCTCGATCGTCGAGGACACCGACGGCGACGGCGAGGCCGACAAGGTCTCGCTCTACGCGGACAACCTCAGCATCCCGACGAGCCTCTGCTACGTCGACGGCGGGCTCATTGTGGCCCAAGCCCCCGACATGCTCTTTCTCAGGGACACCGACGGCGACGGCAAGGCGGACGAGCGGCGGGTCCTCTTTACCGGCTTCCGCACGTACGACACCCACGCCGGCCCGTCGAACCTCCGCTACGGGCCGGACAACTGGATCTACGCGATCATCGGCTACGCCGGCTTCACCGGCGAGGTCGGCGGCGAGCGGCACAGCTTCCGTCAAGGTTTCTTCCGGTTCAGGCCCGACGGCTCGAAGCTCGAGTTCCTCCGCAGCACGAACAACAACTCGTGGGGCGTCGGGATCAGCGAGGAGGGCCTGCTGTTCGGCTCGACGGCCAACGGCTGCCCGAGCGTGTACATGCCGATCGCGAACCGCTACTACGAGTCGGTCCGGGGCATGGCGCCGTCGGTCTTGCAGAACATCGCCGACTCGAACCGGTTCTTCCCGATCACCGAGAACGTCCGGCAGGTCGACTGGCACGGCGGGTTCACGGCCGGCGCCGGCTCGGCGCTCTACACGGCGCGCACCTATCCGAGGCAATACTGGAACAGAACGGCCTTCGTCGCCGAGCCGACCGGGCACCTCGTCGCGACGTTCACCCTCCACCCTGAAGGCACCGATTTCCACTCGCACAACGCCTGGAACCTCGCGGCCAGCGACGACGAGTGGACCTCGCCGATCCTGGCGGAGGTCGGTCCGGACGGCCAGGTCTGGATGATCGACTGGTACAATTTCATCGTGCAGCACAACCCGACGCCCAGGGGCTATCGGACGGGCAAGGGCTCGGCCTATGAGACCCCGCTGCGCGACAGGACGCACGGGCGGATCTACCGGCTCGTCGCGAAGGACGGCCGGCCGAGCGACCGGCCGAAGCGCTCGAAGGGCGACCCGGCGGGGCTGGTCGCGGCGCTCAGGAATGACAACATGTTCTGGCGGCTGCACGCCCAGCGGCTGCTCGTCGAGCGGGGCGATCGCGCGGTCGGGCGCGACCTCGCGCGGCTGATCGACGGCCCGGTGGACGCGACCGGCCTGAACGCCGCCGGGGTGCACGCGATCTGGGCATTGCACGGCTTGGGCCTGCTGGAAGCTGACGGACCGCCCGGCGCCGCGCCTCGTGGCGATGGAGCCCTCGCCGCGGTCGTGGGTGGGCTGAAGAACCCGTCGCCCGCCGTGCGACGTGCCGCGGTTCTCGCCCTGCCGCGGCATCCCAGTGTCGTGCCGGGCCTGCTGGGCAGCGGCGTCATCGAGGATCCCGATCCACAGGTCCGCCTGGCGGCCTGCCTGACCATCTCCGAGATGCCCGGCCTGGGAGACGCGGACGGCGCATCTCGGATCATCAACGCCCTGCTCGACCCGAGGAATGGGCAGGACCGATGGATGGGCGACGCCCTGACGATCGCCGCCGCGGCCCATGCCCCTGAGTTCTTTCAGGCGCTGGCGCGGCGAGGGTCCGGCGGACCGGACGGTCGGCTGCTGATCCCGGTCACGGCGAGGGTCGCCGAGCACTACGCGCGGGGCGGGCCGATCGACTCGATCGCCGCGGTCCTGGCCCTCCAGGCCGAAATGAAGCCGGCGGTGCGCGACGCGCTCATCGCGGGCCTCGCCCGGGGCTGGCCGCGCGACCGGACGCCGAAGCTCGACGCCGCCAGCGAGCGGACGATCGCCGGGCTCCTGCCGACCCTCTCGCCCGAGTCCCGCGGCCAGATGCTCGGGCTGGCCTCGCGCTGGGGCGTCAAGGGGCTCGACGCGTTCGTCGTCGGCCTCGCCAGGGACTTCCTCGCCGCGGCCTCGGACGCCGCCCGGCCCGATGCGGCCCGCGTCGAGTCTGCCCGGCAGTTGATCGAGCTGCGCAAGGGCGATGCGACGGCCGCGCATGACGTTCTCGCCCTGGTCACGGCGAGGACCTCACCCGAACTGGCGAACGGCCTGATCGGCGCCGTGGCGCGGAGCGACGCGCCTGAGGTCGGCCCGCTCCTCGTCGACGCGATGGGGCCAATGACGCCGGCAGCCCGCAAGGCGAGTCTCCTGGCACTTCTGAGCAAAACCGACTGGACCGCCGCGCTGCTGAGCGGGATCGAGCGAGGGAAGGTGGCGATGTCGCTCCTCGCGCTCGACCAGTCGCAGGCGCTGGCATCGCACCCGGACGCGAAGATCGCCGGGCGGGCCAGGGCGCTGCTGGCGAAGGGAGGCGGGCTGCCGGATCCCGATCGCGAGAAGGTCATCCAGGCACTGGCGCCCGTCGTTCTCAAGGGGGGCGACGTCTCGCGCGGGCGGGAGGTCTTCAAGAAGGAATGCATGAAATGCCATGTGCATTCCGGCGAGGGGGGCAAGGTCGGGCCGGACCTCACCGGGATGGCCGCGCATCCTGCGAGCGAGCTAATCGTCCACATCCTCGATCCCAGCCGGTCGGTCGAGGGGAACTATCTCCAGTACACGGTTTCGACGACGGACGGCCGGATCCTGAGCGGCCTCCTGGCCGGCGAGACGAGGACCTCGGTCGACCTGCTCGATGCCGAGGGGAAGAAGCAGACGATCCTCCGCGAGGACATCGACGAGCTGGCCGCGTCGAAGAAGTCGATCATGCCCGAGGGGTGCGAGAAGTCGGTCCCGCCGCAGGGGCTGGCCGACCTGCTGGCGTTCCTCACGCACAGGGGGAAGTACCTGCCGCTCGACCTTCGCAAGGTTGCCACCATCACGACGACCGAGGGGATTCCGCTCGGACCGGGCGGCCGGGTCACGCGGCTGGCCTTCGAGGACTGGGGCCCGAAGGTTGTCGAGGGCGTTCCGTTCGTCCTGGTCGACCCCCAGGGGGATCGCATGCCGAACGCCGTCATGCTCCACGGACCGATCGGCACCCTCGCGCCGAAGATGCCGAAATCGGTCACCTTGCCGGTGAACGCGCCGGGCAAGGCGATCCACATCCTGGGCGGCGTGGCGGCCGCGGCCTATCCCTTCGGGCGCGAGGGCACCGTCTCGATGCTGGTCCGCATCCGATACGCCGACGGCACGGCCGAGGATCACGAGCTTAAGAACGGAGTGCACATCGCCAGCGTCAACGGCGCGCGGGACGTCCCGGGCTCGAAGCTGGCATTCAAGCTCGGCGGTCAGCAGGTCCGGTATCTGACCGTCACGCCCGGGAAGAAGGACGCGATCGCCAGCATCGAGCTGGTGAAAGGCAGCGACCAGACCGCGCCGATCGTCCTGGCCGCCACGGTCGAGGGCTTCGAGTAAGGGTCCCTTCAATTCCGTCCTATTCCATTCCATTCGGAACGCGTCTCCGGCGTGCGGAGGCGGCATCTCTCGCCGAGGTCCGATTTGCCCAAGTTGGGAGGTTCACCGATGAATCGCCTGTGGCTTGCCGGCCTGCTCTGCCTCGTCCTGGCGCCCCCGGGACGGGCCCAGGAATCGAAGCCAGATGACAACACGGTCCCCGCGTCCACCAACGTCCAGGGCGCCCAGTACCCCCGGATCCATCCCGACCTGCGGGTGACGTTCCGGATCAAGGCGCCGGACGCCCAGAAGGTCGTCTTCGGGTTCTTCGACAGCCAGCGGTACCCCGCGACGAAGGGCGAGGGCGGCTTCTGGACGGCGACCACCGAGCCCCAGGTGCCGGGGTTCCACTATTACCGCGTGTTCGTCGACGGCGCGGAGGTCAACGACCCCGGCAGCCACACGTTCTACGGGACGGGCAAGGACGCCAGCGGCATCGAGATCCCCGAGAAGGGCGTGGATTACTACGCGCCGAAGGACGTGCCGCACGGCGAGGTCCGCGAGCGCTGGTATTTCTCCGGCACGACCAAGGAGTGGCGGCACGCCTTCGTCTACACCCCGCCCGGCTACGACAACGACCGCGAACGGCGGTATCCGGTCCTCTACCTCCAGCACGGCGGCGGCGAGGACGAGACGGGCTGGCCCCGACAGGGTCGCGTCGCGTTCATCCTGGACAACCTGATCGCCGAGCACAAGGCACGACCGATGATCGTCGTCATGGAACGAGGCTACGCGCGTCGGCCCGGCGAGGCGCCGCCGGCGTTCCGCCCGCCGCCGCGGCCGGCCGCGGGCGCCCCCGGTACCGGCCAGAACCCCCCGCCGCGCCCGGACTTCTCCCGGATGTTCAGCGCGTTCGAGGACGTGATGGTCAAGGACCTGATCCCGATGGTCGACGCGACCTATCGCACGATCCCCGACCGCGAGCACCGGGCAATGGCCGGGCTCTCGATGGGCGGCATGCAGACGTTCCAGATCACGCTCAAGCATCTCGACCTGTTCTCACACATCGGCGGCTTCAGCGGGGGCGGGGGCGGGTTCGGCGGAGTCGCGTTCGACCCCAAGACGGCCCACGGCGGCGTGATGGCGGACCCGGCCGAGTTCAACCGGAAGGTCCGCGTCCTCTGGCTGGGGATCGGCACGACCGAGCCGCAGCGGATGTACGACAGCATCAAGAACTACCACGAGGCGCTCGAGAAAGCCGGGATCAAGCACGTCTACTACGAGTCGCCCGGCACGTCGCACGAGTGGCTGACCTGGCGCCGCTGCCTGCACGAGTTCGCGCCGCTGCTGTTCGCCGGCGATCGCATGGCCGGCCGCCCCGGGCGCGGGCCGGGGCGCGGGCCGGGGATGAACCGGCCGATCGTCCTCAACCCCGACGATGTCCCCGCGTTTCCCGATCCGCCCGCCGGGTTCGACCGCCGTCGCGACGACGTGCCGCACGGGAAGCTGGAGATGATCTCGTACGACTCGAAAACGGTCGGCACCACGCGCAAGATGCTGGTCTACACGCCGCCGGGCTATTCGAAGGACACGAAGTACCCGGTCGTCTACCTGCTGCACGGCATCGGCGGCGACGAGACGGAATGGCGGCGCTTCGCCCGGCCCGACGTCGTCCTCGATAACCTGATCGCCGACGGGAAGATCAAGCCGATGATCGCGGTGATGCCCAACGGCCGGGCGCAGAAGGACGACCGGCCCGGCGACAACCCGTTCGCCACCGCGCCGGCGTTCGCGGCGTTCGAGGAGGACCTGCTCAAGGACGTGATTCCGACGATCGAGTCGCGCTACTCGGTCCAGGCGGACCGCGAGCACCGGGCCCTTGCCGGCCTGTCGATGGGCGGCGGGCAGTCGCTCAACTTCGGACTGGCGCACCTCGACACCTTCGCCTGGGTCGGCGCCTTCTCGGCGGCGCCCAACACGAAGCCGGCCGCCGAGCTGGTGCCCGAACCGTCCGTCGCGAAGGAGAAGCTGAAGCTGCTCTGGATCGCCTGCGGCAAGAAGGACGGCCTGATCCGGATCAGCCAGGGCGTGCACGCCTACCTGAAAGAGAAGGGCGTCCCACACATCTGGCACGTCGATGGCAACGCCCACGACCCGACCGAGTGGAAGAACAATCTCTACTTCTTCGTTCAGCACATCTTCCGCTGATCGGCCGGTCGCCGCGATCGCGACGGCGGCCGGCGGCGAGCCGGCGCTTCCCGAGCCCCTCGAGGGCGAGGAGAGCGTGCCTTGACATCCTCGAAGACGCTCGGAGGGCCGGGGGGCGGATCGTCCGCAACCCGGCCCTGTTCGAGTTTTCGACCAGACGACCTTCACCTCTCCGGGCTTCCTCCCGCCCGATCACGGACGATCCACTTTCCCCCCGCCTGGAAAGCCTGACCTGCTGCCATGCCGGCATACCAACCCAGGTAATTGGGGTGTTCCAGGTTTTTTCGCGGCAGGGCGCGGGCTGGATACCGCTACTACTATTCTGTTGGGACATTGGGATGGCGCGGGCCCTGGTCGCCTTGCGGAGGACGCGAGTGCCGGGGCGGGACCGCGCGGCCGAGGACTGGCCAGGGGCGGCGGGCGGCGCGACAGGACGAGCGGCGAGGGAAGGGGTCCAATGGTGGAGAGAAGCATGGCCGAGGGAAAGTCCGGTCCCGAAGCCGGCGTGTCACTGCTTCTGGTGGACGACGATGTCGAGCTGTGCGAGATGCTCCAGGAGTTCTTCGGCCGGCGGGGCATCCGCGTGGAGACGGCGAACGACGGCCGGCATGGGCTGGCGCGGGCGCTGGATGGCGGGCACGACCTGGTGCTGCTCGACGTGATGCTGCCGGACCTGGACGGCCTGGCGATGCTACGGCTGGTCCGCCGCCAGAGCCGGGTCCCGGTCATCATGCTGACGGCGCGCACCGCGCAGGACGACCGCGTGGCGGGCCTGAACGCCGGCGCCGACGATTATCTGCCCAAGCCCTTCGGTACGGCCGAGCTGCTGGCGCGCGTCAGGGCGGTGCTCCGGCGCACGGGGGAGCCCTCGAGGGAGATCGAGGTGCTCGCGGCGGGCCCGGTCCGGCTGCGGCCCTCGGCGCGCGAGGCATTTCTCGACGGCGACGAGTTGACGCTCACCACGGTCGAGTACGACATCCTCGAGTTCCTGGTCCACGCCGCGGGGCGCGCCGTCTCGCGCGACGAGCTGTCGGTCGCCCTGTACCGCCGCCGGTCGTCGCGATTCGACCGAAGCCTGGACGTGCACATGAGCAACCTGCGGAAGAAGCTCGGCGAGCACGGCTCCTTGATCCGGACGGTGCGGAGCGTCGGCTACATGTTCAGCGCGGGCGACGGGCCGGGTCGGGGGTGGTGAGCGATGCGGTCGATCTTCGCCAAGGTTCTCGTCTGGTCGATCGGCACGTTCGCGCTGTCCCTGGTGGCGTACTGGGCGATCGCACACACAATGATCCGGCGGAGCCCGCCGGCCGGCGACCCGTTCCGGCGCATGATCGAGCTGGCCGAGGACGAGGTCTGCCGGTCGTACGAGGAGCGAGGGGCCGCGGGCCTGGCGGAGCACCTGCGGCGCCTCGATGACCGGGTGCCCGGCGAGCACCTCTTGACCGACGCGCACGGCCGCGACCTGATCACGGGCGATGACCGGTCGGACCTGCTCCGGCACAGGTCGCCCCGCGCGGGGCCGCCGCGATTGCCCGACGGCCGCATCATCTTCGCCGGCAAGCCGCGTGGGGGAAAATACCGGTTCATCACGATCGTCCGCCCGTGGTTCGAGCCGCCCAACATCCTGCCGTACTACGGCGCGATCGTGCTGGTGATCGTCGGCATGGGCTCGATCCTGGCCGTGCACCTGATCACGCCGCTGCGGCACCTGCGCCGGGTGGTGGATCGGTTCGGGCGAGGCGACCTGTCGGCGCGGGCTGCATCCCGGCGTCGCGACGAGATCGGCGAGCTCTCACGGGCGTTCGACGAGATGGCCGGTCGGATCGCCACCCTGCTGGCGGCCGAGCGGCGGCTGCTCCAGGACGTCTCGCACGAGCTGCGCTCACCCCTGGCGCGGCTGGACGTGGCCGTGGACCTGGCGCGGTCGGGCGAGGACCGCGCGGCCTCGCTCGGCCGGATCCAGCGCGAGGTGGTCCGGCTCTCGACGCTGGTCGACGAGCTGCTCCAGTTGACCCGCGCCGAGGGCGACCCATCGGCCCGTCCGACGGAACTGGTCGTCCTGGACGAGCTGCTGCGCGACCTGGTATACGACTGCGGCGTGGAGGCCGAGGCGGTCGGCACGCGGCTGGCGCTCCGCGCCGAGGCGCCCGGCTCGATCCGCGGCGATCGCGAGCTGCTCCGCCGCGCCATCGAGAACCTGGTCCGCAACGCCATCCGCCACGCCCCGGCCGGCACCGAGGTCGAGGTCGTCGCGACTCGCCGCGAGCAGGCCGCGGCGATCGTCGTGCGCGACCAGGGGCCCGGCGTCCCGGAGGAGATGCTCGAGGCCATCTTCGACCCATTCTTCCGCGTCGAGGGGGACCGCAGCCGCGCCAGCGGGGGCATCGGACTGGGATTGTCGATCGCCCGGCGCGCGGTGGCACTGCACGGCGGCCGGATCTCCTCGGCCAACGGCCACCCCGGCCTCGTCGTCACGATCGAGCTACCCCTGGCGCGGGAGGCCGATCCGCCGACGTCCGGCGCGTGAGGATTGCACGGACGGGCCGGGTTCGCCAGGCCCGTCCGCCGCGCGACGGCTCATCGGCGGTACTGCTCGTCGCTCACGTGCTCGAGCCAGTCGACCGTCTTGCCGTCGAGCTGTTCCTGGATGGCGATGTGCGTCATGCCGGTGGTGGGCGTGGCGCCGTGCCAGTGTTTTTCGCCCGGCGGGAACCAGACCACGTCGCCGGGATGGACCTCCTCGACCGGTCCGCCGTCGCGCTGGACCCAGCCGCAGCCGCTCGTGATGATCAGGGTCTGCCCGAGCGGGTGGGTGTGCCAGGCCGTCCGCGCGCCGGGCTCGAACGTGACGCTCGCCCCGGCCGCGCGGGCCGGCGGCTGCGTCTGCAACAACGGGTCGATGCGCACCATCCCGGTGAAGTAGTCGGCCGATCCCCGGGTGGACGGCCTTGTGCCAACGCGTGTGATGTTCATCTCGGTCTCCTGTTCAGGTCGTAGCATAGCCCCCGATGCAAAGCCCGTCGAGGACCCACGAGCACGGCTCGCGGGTCCCGGGCCTACCGCAGTGGCGACGGTGCCGAGTAGACAAACGGGAAGATCCGGCTCATCCCGTCGAAGAAGAGGACGGACGTGACGGCGAGGAAGAGAATGGTCGAGCCGTGCGCCGCGACCCGGCCCGCGAGCCCGCCGCGGCGGGCCAGACGCTCGAGTGAACCCGACGCGAGCGCCGCCGGCCCCTGGATCGCGAAGAAAGCGAGCTGGTAGCCGGTCAGGCGCGAGGTCGCCACCGTGAATGGCACCTCGTGCATGAGCCCGCTGACCAGGAACACCAGCAGGATCGAACGCGCGGGCGCGCGCCGGCCCCCGGTCGGCAGGAACACGTTGTGGTAAAACCAGGTGTGCACCCGGTCGTTATACCGCTGCCAGAATTCGCCTACCGTCCGCGACAGATAGGCATTGCGGATGACCGGCCTGGTGTCGAATCCCGCCAGTCGCTCGAGCCCGCAGACGGCTCGCGAGATCGATTCGATCGCCACCACGAAGGTCACCAGCATCGCGGCGTGGTTTAGCGCGAAGCTCGATCGGACCGGGTCCAGGCGTGTGAGCATCCGGAGGGCCAGGACCGCCAGGACACATCCGGCGATGCCGCCCAGGATTCGTCCGACCTGCGGCCAGGGGCTCTCGGCGTGCCGCAGCCGCCTCCTGAGGTCGGGATGAACGACTGCGAACACCGGGAATGGAATCAGGAACCAGAGATCCTGGCGTAGCCCCGCCTTCCACCCCGAGCGGCTCCGGCGGCGAAAGATGTCCACGAGCTTGAACATGACGTCGGCCGCGAAGAACGCGGCCCCGGCTCGTAGCCCGGAACTCGCGGCCGGGATGAGCAGCGGGCAGGCGAATGTCATCGCCACGAAGCCCCAGCCGCCGAAAGCACACGCCCTGTCCCGCCCCCCCCGGCGCAGCAGAAGCGCGGCCACCGCGCAGCCGTACGCCGCGACGATCGCCAGCACCAGCCAGCCCAGGTTTCTCATCGATTCCGCCCATGCTACTTTTACAACTGTCAGCGATGGGCCCATTGTGACGGACTGGGTTGCGGATCGCAATCGACGGCCAGGGCCCATCCTCGTTCTCTGGAGGGGCGGCTGATGACCTGGCACACCACTTGCATCGGTAGGTTGAGGACAGGCGCGAGCTCGACCCGTCATCCCACGTCGGACGAGGGGTCACCGGGCGGTCGAGGGCACGGAGAGGCTCGAGCGTTCGGCGTGATTTCTCCAACAACCTCCGGGCTTCCCAGGGCCGTCGCGGGCGGATTCCCCCGGCGATCGGGGCGATTCTGCCGCGCGGCGCGGGCCCATGGATCTCAACATGACCAGCCCATCGGGCACGCTGCTCGTCGTCGACGACGACGAGGCAAACCGCGACATGCTATCGCGCCGGCTCGAGCGGAAGGGCTTCGTCGTCACGGTCGCCAGGGACGGTAGCCGGGCGATCGAGCTGGTGCGAGAGCACTCGTTCGACCTGGTGCTGCTTGACGTGCTTATGCCCGGCCTGAGCGGGCTGGAGGTCCTGCGCGAGCTCCGGCAGGCGCATCCGGCGACCCAGCTCCCGATCATCATGGCCACGGCGCTGTCGGACAGCAGCGACGTCGTCGAGGCGCTGCGGTTGGGCGCCAATGATTATGTCTCGAAGCCGCTGGATTTCCCCGTGGTGCTGGCGCGGATCCAGGCTCATCTCTCGCTCAAGCGGGCCGTCGAGGAAGCGACTCGTCTCGAGCGTCGCCTGGAGCAGCGGAACAGCGACCTGACCGAGGCCAACAATCGCCTGGCCGAGGTGAATCGCCGGATGCGCCGCGACCTGGACGCGGCGGCGCGAATCCAGGAAACCTTCCTCCCGCGCGGCGAGCCGAGGCTGGAGGGCGCCCGGTTCGCCTGGCACTACCGGCCGTGCGACGAGCTGGCCGGCGACGGGCTGAATGTCTTCGCCCTCGATGAAAACCACGCCGCGCTCTACGTCTTCGACGTGAGCGGCCACGGCGTGGCGTCGGCGTTGCTCTCGGTCTCGCTCAGCCGGGTGCTGTCGCCGCCGTCGGACCCGGCGTCGCTGCTGCGGGCGGAGGAGTCGGGATCGGCGAACGGGAACGGTCGGTCCGGCCGGCCGATGGCCCCCGCCGTGGTGGCCGACCGGCTCAACCGCATGTTCCCCTTCGACGAGGCAACCGAGCAGTATTTCACGATGGTCTACGGGGTGCTCGACGCGGCGACGGGCGCGTTCCGGTACGTCTCCGCCGGCCATCCGGGCGTGGCCCACCTTCCGGCCTCGGGCCCCGGCCGCATCCACGACGTCCGCGGCTTCCCGATCGGGCTGGCCGACCAGCCGTATGAGGAGAAGGTGCTGATGATGGCCCCGGGCGACCGCATCTTCCTGTACTCCGACGGCATCCCCGAGGCCATGGACGGCGACAGCCAGGCGTTCGGCGGCGAGCGGATGCTCGAGGTTTTTGAACGATCCCGCGGCGAATCCCTGGACGGCGCCATCGCCGCGCTCCTCGCCGAGCTCGGCCGCTGGAGCGGCCAGGCCGGCCTGCGCGACGATGTCTCCCTCGTGGCCGTCGAGTATCTCGGCCCGCCGGCTTGAGATTCCATCTTGTAGAGTGGGTGAAACCCACCGATTGAGGGCCTCGACCGGTGGGCAATGCCCACCCTATGCCGTCCGACCGCCCTGCCGAAACCGACTTCCCCAATCGACCCGGTGAGCCGCATGAGCTGGTCCATCAAGCGCATCCTGACCGTCGGCCTGGGGTTCGCGATCGCCGTGCTGGCGCTCAACGCCGTGGTGACGTTCGCCAACCTCCGCAACCTGATCCGGAGCGGGCGCTGGGTGATCCACACCCACCAGGTGCTCAACGTCGTCGACGAGCTGGGCGCCGCGATCGGCGACGCCGAGGCCGCGCAGCGCGGCTACCTGCTGACGGCCGACGATCAGCACATGCACCGGCTCGACGGCGCGGCCGCCGAGGCGGACCGCGCGATGGCCGAGCTTCGCGAGCTGGCGGGCGACAACCAGTATCAGGCGCCCCGAATCCTGACCCTGGAGCGGACGCTGCGGACCCGGCTCGATGAGCTCCGCCGGGTCGCCGGTCTGCGCCGCGAGCGCGGGCTCGGCCCGGCGCAGGGGGCAGTCGCCGACGCGCCCGAACGGCGCAGCGAGGACGCCCTGCGCTCGCAGCTCGCCGAGCTGAAGCGCGAGGAGGAACGGCTGCTGACCGTTCGCACCCGCCAGGCCGAGGAGAGCGTCTGGTGGACCGTCGGCACCTTTGCGGTCGTCTCGCTGCTGGCGCTGGCGCTCGTGGCGACGACGGCCTATTCGATCTGGAGCGGCGCGGCCTTGCGGCGGCTCTCGGACCTGACGATCCGTCGGTTCGCGGCGCGCGAGGCGGCCATCCTGGAATCCTCGCTCGATGCCGTCGTCGCGATGGACCACCGCGGCCGGATTGTCGAGTTCAACCCGGCGGCCGAGCGGACCTTCGGCTACCCGCGCTCTCGTGCCCTCGGTTCCGAGCTTGCCGACCTGATCATCCCGCCCGATCAGCGCGAGGCCCACCGTCGCGGACTGGCGAACTTCCTGGCGACGGGCGAGGGGCCGGTCCTCGGCCGTCGGGTCGAGCTGACCGCCTGCCGCGCCGACGGCTCGGAGATCCCGGTCGAGGTCGCGATCAACCGGGTGAGCATCGACGGCCCGCCGCTGTTCACCGCGTTCATCCGCGACATCTCCGACCGCCTGCGCTACGAGGCCGAGCTCCACCAGGCCAAGGACTCGGCCGAGGCAGCCAGCCGGGCCAAGAGCACGTTCCTCGCCAACATGAGCCATGAACTCCGCACGCCGCTCAACGCCATCATCGGCTACAGCGAGATGCTCCTCGAGGACCTCGACGAGTCCGACGAGATCGGCATGGCGCCCGACCTGAAAAAAATCCTCTCCGCCGGCAAGAACCTGCTGGGGCTGATCAACGACGTCCTCGACCTGTCGAAGATCGAGGCAGGCAAGATGGACCTGTACCTCGAGACGTTCCGCGTCGCCGATCTGGCCGCCGGGGTGGTCGACACGATCCGGCCGCTGGTCGATTCCAACGGAAACACGCTCGAGGTCGACTGCCCGGACGACCTGGGCACGATGCGGACCGACCAGTCGAAGGCCCGGCAAGCGCTCTTGAACCTGCTGTCGAACGCCTGCAAGTTCACGACGGGCGGGACGATCCGCCTGGAGGTCGCCCGCCAGCCGGCCGGGACCGACGGCCGGGCCCTGATCGTCTTCCGCGTGCGGGACACGGGGATCGGCATGTCGCCCGATCAGGTTGCCCGGCTGTTCCGGCCGTTCTCGCAGGCGGATGCCTCGACGACCCGGAAATACGGCGGCACGGGACTGGGCCTGACGATCACCCGGCGGTTCTGCCAGATGATGGGTGGCGACGTCGAGGTCGACAGCGAGTGGGGCCGCGGGACGACGTTCACCATCACCCTGCCCGACCGGGTCTCGCCGATCCGCGAGTCCGCTCGTCCGGCCGAAACGCCGGCCGCCCTGCCCTCGGGGTCGGGGTCGGGATCGGGATCGGCCGGCGTGGTCCTCGTGATCGACGACGATGCGAACGTCCGCGACCTGGTGCGGCGCGCGGTTGAGAAGGAGGGTTACAGCGTCTGTTATGCCTCAGGCGGCGCCGAGGGCCTGGAGCTGGCCCGCGAGCTCCGCCCCGACCTGATCACCCTGGACGTGATGATGCCCAGGATGGACGGCTGGTCGGTGCTGGGGGCGCTCAAGGCCGACTCCGAGCTGGCGGAAATCCCCGTCGTCATGGTGTCGATCGTCGACGACCGCAACCTGGCGTTCTCGCTGGGAGCGGCTGACTATCTCACCAAGCCGATCGACCGCCGCCGGCTGGCCGAGGTGCTCAACCGCCATCGGCCCGCCGGCACTGCGCTGGTGGTGGACGACGACGAGGATTGCCGGCAGCTCGTCCGCCAGGTGCTCGAGTCCGCCGGCTGGTCGGTGGTCGAGGCGAGTGACGGCCGGCAGGGTCTCGAGCAGGTCGAGAGCCAGAGTCCCGACCTGATCATCCTGGACCTGATGATGCCCGAGCTCGACGGATTCCACTTCGCCGAGGAGCTGGGCCGCGACGAATCCCGGCGGTCGATCCCGATCCTCGTGGTGACGGCGAAGGACCTGTCCGGCCGCGAGCGCGACTGGCTGCACGGGCGGGCCTGCGGCATCCTCGAAAAAGGCTCGACCTCGCGGCGCGAGCTCCAGCAACGGATCCGCCTCGAGGTGGCCGCGCACGCGCGTCGCCGCCGGCCCGCGGCGGCGGGCAACGGGTCGCCGTCGGCGTCCCTCGACATTCATCCCAACCCCGAGGTAGAGGCCGACGCGCATGCCGCGGATCCTGCTGGTCGAAGACAATGAGATGAACCGCGACATGCTGTCGCGGCGCCTCAGCCGCAAGGGCTACGAGGTCTCGATCGCGATCGACGGCCAGCAGGGGCTGGCGATGGCGCTGCGGGGCGAGTATGACCTCGTGCTGCTCGACATGAGCCTGCCCGAGCTGGACGGCTGGGAGGTCGTTCGCCGCATCCGCTCCGACCCGCGCGGCCGCACTCTACCCGTCATCGCGCTGACGGCCCACGCGATGGCCGGCGACCGCGAAAAGGCCCTCCAGGCGGGTTGCGACGAGTACGACAGCAAGCCCGTCGATTTCCCCCGCCTGGTGGCCACGATCGAGGCGCTGCTGGCGGCGAGGCCGAACGGAGGCGGCGAGTCGACTTGAGACTGATGGTCCGTCCCGGAAGGCCCGGAAACGCACTTGTAGGGTGGGTGAAACCCACCGATTGCGACGGCCTGGTCTCGGTGGGTTTCACCCACCCGACAACCATCAAACCGGCCTTCCGTGACAGACATTCACTCCCCCGACGGCCGGGCGTCGGCGCTCTCCCAGTAGTTCCCCTGCCCCAGCTTGCGGTCGATCGACTCGAGGATCTCGATCATCCGGTCGGTTTTCTGCTCCATCCGCGTGATGTGAGCCAGGCTCGTGTCCATGATGACCCGTTGTTTCGCGGCCGAGCGACGAAGAAACATCATGATCCACACCATGACCGCGAGCGGCGCCAGCAGCAGGATGAGGGCCAACCACGACGCCGGCTTTTCCCCGCCAGGATCCTCAGCACCGAGCGCGGCCGAGCCCGCGGCGAATACCGTCAACGCCAGCAGACCGATCATTGCGCGAAACTTCATACCGGATGCTCCCGAGTGCTGAGGTCAACGTCGTTCCGATCCGCCAACCGCTCGTGGACACCGCCCGACGGCCGTATCTCTCAACTCCGGCGATATCCTGCCGGCCGCGGTGCTCGATCGCAAGCGGTCACCTCACCTGCGCGGCAAGACAGGGGTTCCAGTCCCACCCGGTGAACGGCGTCGATTGCGAGTCTCCTTGATATCCGTCGGATCGGGGTTTAAGTTGAGGATTGTTCCGAGAGAGCGGGCCGGAAGCCGCTCCAGGCCCCGAAGGGCCCAGCCATGCGATCGCCTCGCGTTCCGATTGTCCTCGGCCTCGTCCTCCTGCTGTCGACCGCCGGGTGCGACTCGCCCTTTGTCGAGCCGCCCCCGAAGCTCTCGGCGGCGAACTTCCAGAATCCGGCGCCTCCGTTGCTGCCAGGTCAGGCCTGGCGCGTTGTCGCGAGCCCGCGCTACGATGCCGATGACATCATCCTGCGGGTCGTCTACAGCTCGGCGAGAGGACCCTGCATCCACGTCGGAAACTCCTACACTCTCACGGCGATGGATCAGTTCAAGGTCATCGAGTCCGTTCGGGGCAAGTCGAGTTTGACGCTCATCAACGTCCGCCCTGGAAAGCCGAGGGGCCCGGACTATCCCGGCGGGCTGTCCGAGGGTCAGACGCTGACCGTGCGCCTGACCCTGGCCGACGAGACCCGTAGGCGGATGGAGCGTCGCGAACGGCTGCTCGGCGACACGGTGCTCTGGATCGACGGCGACGAGTTGGAGAGGCTCGATGTTCCCTGATGAGCCCTGACTGACGCTGGGGACGATCACACGGCAGGACAGGCACCTTGAAGGTCGCCTGGGAATCTCAGCAAGGAGATTCGACCATGGATTTGTTGGGATAGATCGTGATTGGACTGCGCTCGTCGGGATTCACGAGACAGCAATGGATCCAACTGATTCGGGAGCATCCGAATCTCGTCAGCCGCCGCCCCGAGAGATCATCAATCCATTTACGACTTAGCGTATAAAATCTTCTTGGCTCTTGCACGCGCATTGCCATCGACAGATCCACAGCGAACGGGAAACTGGCGGAATGGGTTGCGTCCCGAGAGGGGCGTTCATGAAGGCTTGAGCCGGATGCGTTGCAAGGCGCACGTCCGGTTCTCAGGGAGCGGGGAGGTAGCAATACCTCCCTGCTACCCGACCGATCCCCTCTTTCCAAGACCGACAGCCCCGATAGACTTCGGGGCATGCCACAAGACTTCCGCGATGTTGATCCGCGCGAGCTTCGGTTGTCCTCGGGCCGAAGCGGTCCGGACCCGTACAAGCTCCAGCGCTAGATCGCTCGATTCGGGGCGTCGTCGGTAGGGATGCCCGCGCCGTGGGTCTACGAGACTTCCGATGGCGTTCTGGTCCTGTACAATGGAGTGACCCGCGCCAGCCGGATCGCCAAGCTCGCGCCGGGAACGACGATCGGTGTTGAAGTCATCGGCAAGCTGCGGCGGGCCTATGCCGGCGAGCCCAAGATCGGAGACTTGGTGCCATGATCCAGGCGACCCAGCACGACCTGCTCGAGAAGCTCGCCGAGCTGCAGCAACTCTCTCCTGATGTCCGGTTCGGCCAGTTGCTGGCCAACCTTGGTCTCCTCGTCGAGGACCAGACTGATCGGTCGCTCTGGGACGTCGAGGATGCCGACCTCCTCGAAGTCATCGAGAGGCACCGTGCCGACCTGCTGCGGCGCCAACAGGCTGGGGCCTAACGATCGAGGATTGGAGTCGGCGCAGCCCGACCTCCAATCCTTGTTCAAGGATCCCGGCCGACCCGACGCAGGCCCCTCGATAGGATCGCGCTTGGCGGTGATCACCGGCGATCATCGCCGTCGGTGGCTCTCACCGATCGCCGGCGCCCCCGCGCCGGGGCGTGTGCGGCTCGCGAGCGGTTCCCGCGACGATCGCCCCGCCTCGCGATCGGCCCGCGGGAGGCCGCCGGCCGGCAGCTTTCCGGCCCCGACGCGCACTCCGATCGACCCGCCATCGCGCCGCGGCGCTCGCGGGTCGCTCCGGAGGCGATGCGCTGATCTCATCGGCCTAACTCGTGTCAAATGCCGCCGGGCCCGTCGCCGGCTCGATCCCCAGCCACACCAACGGGCCGCCGCACTCCGGGCATCTCGGGCCCTCGGCTGAGACCCGCCGCGGTTCGGCCTGAGACCGTCCCGGGCACTCCGGTCCGGCAACCGGGGATCGACCGCGTTTCGCGGAAGGAAGCAGGGAGTTCCTCTGCGCCGGACGTTGGCTCACCGAGGCGGCGAATGCCAGGGGCGGTGGGATCGGCGAGAGATGCGGAGACGGATCGAGGCCGTCGCGGTACACTGATATGAGGCCCTCGGGCCTGCCGCGCCAGCGGATCTCCCGACTCGCGTTTCGGGCCCCAGATTATCACCCAGGCAAGGAAGATTCTCACGTCGGTCAGGCTTTCCCGCCTGACGGTTCAGCCACGTCAGGCGGGAAAGCCTGACCGACTTCCTTGCCGCCGTAATCTGTAATCTACCGAATCCTCCAGAGAAGGCGAGGGCGGCGGCGTGCGGCGGGTCGCGATGTGGTATCGGCTCGGTGTCTCCCGTCAGCGAGGGCGACCGGGCCGTCGAGCGTGATGGTGCGGCGGATCCGATCCGCAAGCCGGTGTTCAGCTCCGGAGGCTTCACCATGCCGGTGGTGACGAAGCGTTCGCGAGGTCAAGCCGTGGCCGTTCCGTTTCTCGGCGCGGTACCCGGGGCCGCCGCCGCCTGCACGGCGGCTCTCGCGGTGGATGTCGTGGATACGCTCCTGGAATCGGCGTACCAGGTTCGCGGTCTGAGCTGGGAGATGGGGCTATTGCTCGTCCCGGTCGCCGCGGCGGAGGGCGGGCTGCTGGCGGGATTCTGCGGGGCTCTTTTGGGGCGCCGGTGGGTCGGGGCCGTGGTCGGCGCCATCGGCCTGGGCGTCGCAGGGCCGTCGCTCTTCCCATTCGGCGACGGTGTCATGCCCATGGGGACCCGCGTCGGCTGCATCGCGGCGTACGTGTTGAGCGGCCTGGCGGCGGGGTTTGCTGGCGGCGCGCTGACGGAGAGATTCGAGCGCCGTCAGGCAGCCCGAGTCGATGCACGCGGCGACGACGGCCCGTCTGACGAAGCGATGCAGCGGCCCCCCCAGGCGGCGGGCCGCTGATCTGGGCGCTCGAGCGCCTTGCCGATGGGTGGCTCACGGAGGGGCCAGGCCGGCCAGGAGTCTGTGCCGGCAGGACTCCGAGCCCCCGTCAGGGGGCAATCGGACGTGGCCGGGGGACGTCAGCTCTCCGGGATCGGACCGCAGCGCCACACACCGAATCCTCGCGACGGACCCTCCCGGCCGCGAACCCGCCACGCAGGGTTCTGACGGGTCACGAAATGCGCCTGTCCTTTTGCACTGGCGAAGCGGCTTCCGGTCGGTTATTGGTGCGGAAATGCGAGAAGGAAGCGGGACGGGGTGCGAGCCTTACGAGTCGATCCAGCGGACCCGCTGCGCGGTCCACTGATCGATCGCGTTAGCGAGTGCCGGGAGGCTGGGGGTTTGATCGAGCAACTGTGGCGCGAACATGAGGCCGCACGGTTCCCTCGGGCATCTCGTGGCCGCGAGGTCGCCGGCTGTGATCTCGTGCTCCTGGACTCCACCGCCGCCGGTTGCGTGAGCACCTTCGTTACGCGAGGCTCGCTCGACACGTGGCGACTCGCGATCCTCGGCCTGTGTTATCACGGCCTCGGTCTCGTCGTCGCCGAGGTCGAGGGCGAGGAGCGGGCGTATTTCGGTCGCCTGGAGGAGTTAGCCGGCCTGGTTCTCGAAGCGGTTCGCGACAATAGCAAACCGGCCTAACGATGATGGATTGGTGTCGTCGAAGCGCGACCTCCAATCCTTGTTCAAGAAGCCCGGCCGCCCCGGCGCGGGCCCCTCGATAGGGTAACGCTTCGCGGTGATCACCGGCGATCACCGCCGTCGGTGGCCCTCAGCGACCACCGGCGCTCCACGCCGCATTCACGAACCCGCTGATGCTTTCCGATCGCGTCGGGAGGGCGAGGCTCGTGCCGAGCCGCGGGGGAAGGCTCGGCACGCGCCTCGCCCTCCCGAAACCAGACCGGATCACCGGGTCCGTGGATCAGGCCACAGTTGGCAACGGGCCGGGCCGGCCGGGGGAGAGAGCCCCTCCGACAGGCGTCAAGGCCGAGGGACGGGGCCGGCGCGGCGTGTGGTATCTACGCCTCTCGCCTGTGAGCGACCCGGCGGCAACGCGTTCGATGACTACGTCGGATACGGCTCGGCCAGGACGAACTGCGGGTTCGCCTGGAGATACCGGCGGACGCGGTCGGTGCGCTCGAGCGCGCCGGGCAGGAACGCGACGGCCTGGTCGATCCGCTCGTCAGGCTCGGCGCAACTGAAGCGCATGAAGCCGCGGCCGGCGTCGCCGAAGCACTCGCCGCCCAGGCAGGCGACGCCGAAGGCGTCGTCGGCGCCCTCGAGCAGGTAGAGCGCCAGGCCGTGCGAGGTGATGCCCAGGCGGTTGCAGATGGCACGGACGTCCGGGAAGACGTAGAACGTGCCGGCCGGCCGGCCCACGCGGAAACCGGGGATCTTCTCGAGGCCGTCGCAGAGCCGGTCGACCTTCACGCGGAACCGCGCCATGTACTCGTCGCGGGTCTCGCGGTCGAGTTCCAGGGCGGCCTGCGCGGCGCGCTGGGCCAGGGGCGGGCTGCACGAGGCGGTCGTGTTGATCAGCTTGCCGATCGCGTCGGCCACCTCGGGCGCGGCCACCGCGAAGCCGACGCGCCAGCCGCTCATGCTGTACGACTTGCTGAAGGTGTAGGCGGCGACCGTGTGCTCCATCATCCCCGGCTCGGCCAGGATCGACGCATGCGACCCGCGCCAGACCATGTGGCAATAGGGCTCGTCGGAGAAAATCATCAGGTCGGTGCCGCGCACCACGTCGGCGATCGCGGCGAGGTCCTCGCGGGTCGCCACGCCGCCGGTGGGGTTGTGCGGCGAATTTAGCAGGATGGCGCGGGGTTTCGGGTCGGTCGCGAGGAAGTGGCGGACGTCATCGGCCGACGGCCGGAACTGGCGTTCCACGCGCAGGGGCACCATCACGGCCCGGGCGCCCCGTCGCTCGAGGTTCGGGACATACGTGGGAAACTGCGGGCTGAAGACCAGCACGCCGTCGCCCGGCTCGAGCACGGCCTCGGCGAAATACTGCTCGAACGGCTTGGCGCCCGAGGCGACGACGACGTTCTCCATCGACGCCGCGTAGCCGAACTCCTCCGAGACGAACTTCGCCGCCGCGCGGCGGAAGTCGGGCAGTCCCATGCTGGGACAGTAGCCCGTCTCGTTCTCCTCGATCGCCCGGATCCCGGCCTTCTTGGCGTTCGGGGTGCTGGGGAACGGGCTGTCGCCGATCTCCAGTTCGACCACGTCCTTGCCCTTGGCCTTCAGCGCCCGGGCCATCGCCAGCACGCTGAAGGCCGTCTCCGCCGTCAAGTTTTGCACCAGGCTGCTCAGTCGGGGCATGAGTCGTCTATCGCCTCCTCGGGGGCTGGTTCTTCCGCTCTGCTTCCAGGACCCTGACAAAACGGGGACAGGCACCTCGAAAACGCGGAGCCGATCCCCGTTTCGTCAGGGTGTGTCGGATCCGACGGGATCGCCGGATCGTGTCTCAGCGCGACGCGATCACCTGGGCCAGGGGCCGGACGATCCGGGGGATGACGGCGCGCTCCAGGATTTCCTCGCCGACCTCGCGCTGCTTCCGCAGCGATTCGAGGAAGCTCTGCTCGGGGCCGGTCCCCCAGTACTGGCGCACGGTGAAATACACGCTGATCTGCTCGTCGCCGAACTCTCGGGTGCGCACCTGGTAGGCGTTGGTCCGGGTCTCGACGGCCAGGCGGCACTGGAGCTGGCACGATTCGCTCAGCGCCAGGGTCAGCGAGGGCTCGAAGTTGATCACCTGCGCGCGGGGCAGGTCAAAAAGCCCCTCGAGCCCGTGGCCGACGCCCAGGGCCTCGGCCACCACCTCGTCGTGGTTGCCGTCGAAGTTGAAGTCGAAGCCGAACATCAGGTCGAGCGCCTCGCAGTCGAGCAGGCTGATGGTCAACAGCGGCGGCGCGAGGTCGAGGACCATCTCGTGCTGGCGGAAGGCGTGCTCGGGAGTCTCGGGGTTCATCACGCCCGAGCAGAGCCGGCGGGGCTCGATCGCCAGCCACCGATATGAGTCCTGCTCCTTGTCCCCCTCCAGCACCAGGTCGCCGTTCTCCCTCGTGTAGAAGTTCCGCAGGTCCGGGAACCCCTTCTTCATCTGCTCGAAGAAATGCAGGACCGTGTCGCGGTTGTTGGGCAGCTCCATCTCGGTGTTGAGGTTGACGTTGATATAAAAGTCATCCGCGTCACAGATATATCGATTCATCCGCGTGGTCCTGAAAGGCTCGCGCCGACGCCGGACCGTCCGCCCGTCCGGAGGGAATCCGGCCGGGGCGAGTCCCCGCGCCTCCGTCGTGGATGGTCCAATCCAAAGGGACCAGTCTACCACAACGGCCCGCCCGGGAAAAACGTGGGGACACGCGAGCGGACGGACCCCGTCGCTCGCAGTCGAGGGGTTCGCGAACCTCCGCTCGCCTAAATCATGCCGCGGGATACGGATAGGGCGGACACCCGCCCGGAAGTGTCAGGGCGCGCCCCGTCGCGAGGCCGGGGAGCCCCGACTCCAGCGGGGCGAGCCCTGGCGGGTCCCCGGGGCCCGTGCGCCGGCGGGCTCCGCCGCCCGGGCCGATCCTCGCGCCAGACCGCCCGTCCGTCATCCACGAGCCCGCTGATGCTTTCGGCCTGGTCGGGGAGGGGCTCGGACGAAGCCTCGCCCTCCCGGGAACCGGCCGCGTCAGCGGGTCCCTGTCTCAGGGCGACGGCCGCCGCGAACGGCGATATCCGATCGCGGCGAACGACACGCCGACAGCCAGCAGCACCGCGGCCGACGGCTCCGGCACGCTGAAGGGCTGAACGCCCCCGCCACCATTGCCGCCATTGCCGCCATTGCCGCCGGCCGGATGGTTCTGCGGCGAGCCGCCTCCCGACGAGGGATTTCCTCGATCGCCCGGGATCCCGTGCGTCTGCCCGCCGATCCCGATCGTAGGCTCGCGGTGTGTGACGCGGTAGCCGTCGAGCACCTTCCACAGACAGTCGTGCCAGTACTCGAACCGCTGCTCGTGCGCCTCCCACCGCGCCAGCAGATTCTCGATCATCGCCTGGTCGTTGAACATCCGGACGTAGAACGGATGCTCCAGGGCAAACTCCCGGGGATGGTTGTGCGCGAAGTGCAAGAGGCCCCGGTAGTACTCCACATTCCTCTCGGCGAACCGCTCCGGCGCGTGAGGGCCATAAAGGATATGGACACCGCCGGCCTCGGCATGACGAGCGCCGATCGCGGCCATGCCAAGCGCGATCGCCACGACCGCTGCGAAGCAGGAAGACTCAGACCGATGTCCTGGTGCCGATGTCGTACGCATCACCGCCGCCCTTGGGTCAGCGAACGAAACTTTACTAAAGAGCCTGGCATATCGCCGTGCCGAGACATCCGTTTTCCCTGGTTGTCTCTCCCTCCGGTCTATATACGACCCGACACCGGCGATGTGAAATGAAAAAGATCGGCGATCCGAGCGATTTCGGAGTTATCGTCATCGGTAGCTTGCAATCGAAATGCCAGAATGTTGAAAAAAGACAACAAATCACCGGGATGACCCGACATTCCGGCCCGCGAGCCGGCGATTCCCCGAGCGCGGGGTCGCGAGCGACGGGATCGGCCCACTCGGTCGGCGGCGTGTTGTCGTTCGGCAGCGATCGTTTCAGAAGGGGATCGTGAAGCGACCTCAGCGGGACAATTCCGCGCGAAGCCGATCGGCCATGCGTCGGAACACGGGTTCCCAATCGGCGGAGGGATCCTGGCGGAAGAGGGTCATGGAGGGATACCAGGGGCTGTCGTGGCGGTCGAGCAACCATCGCCAGTCGGTGACGACGGGCAGGGGGACCCAGGCGCGGACGCCCAGGCTGCCGGCCAGGTGGGCGACGGCCGACTCGGGGGCGATGACCAGGTCCACCAGGCTCATGATGGCGGCGGTGTCGAGGAAGTCGCGGCGGTCCTCCTCGCCGGCCCCGGCATCGGGGAGCACGGCGACTGGGAACCGGCGGCCGGCGCCGGCGACCTGCTCGGTCCCCCGGCCCTTCTGGAGGCTGATGAGCCGCACCCCGGGCAGGTCGGCGATCGGGGCGAGCAGCCCCAGCGGGAACGACCGCCAGCGGTCGATCCGGTTCCGCGGATTCCCCTGCCAGGCGATGCCGATCCGCAAAACGCGGCCGTTCGCCGGCGAGGGCGAGGGCGCATCGGCCGCGGTCGACTCGAAGCAGCGGTCGACGATCGGCCGCCAGCGGTCGACCGTGGCCGGATCGGGGGAGAGGTAGGGGTAATCGCCGGGCAGCGACGCCAGGGTTGTTCCCAGGATGGCGGGCAGGCTCATCAGGGTGGCGTGCACGTCGCAGTCGGGGATGGGCGCGTACCAGTCCTGGACGGCGTCGACGCCCGGGCACCGCGCCACCAGCCGGACCAGCGTGTCGGGGCAGGCCACGATCACCCGGCGAGGCCCGCGCCGCTTGACGGCGCAGGCGAACCGGATGAACTGGAGCACGTCGCCGTAGCCTTGCTCGGCGTGCAGCAGGATCGTGCGGCCCCGGAGGTCCTCGCCCCGCCACTGCGGGCGCGGCACGGGCAGGATCCGGTGGTTCCGGCAGCCCAGGCGCCACTCGTGCTCGGGCCAGCCTCGCTCGTAGTCCCCGTGCGTCAGCCAGACGTACGAGCGGTTGCGACGGGCCTCGGGGAAATCGGGGCGGATCGCCAGCGCCCGCTCGTACCAGGTCATCGCCTCGTCCCACTTGCCCTGGCGAGCCAGCGTCATCCCGATGTTGTCGAGGGCCTCCGGGGAGTGGGGATTCAGCTTCAGCGACGACTGGAGCCACTCGACGGCCTCGTCGAACTCGCCGAGGTCCGACAGCGCCACGCCCAGGTTCATCTGGGTCTCGGCCGAGTTGAACTCCAGCTCGAGCGCCCGACGGTACAGTTCGACCGCCTCGGCTGGCCGGGCCTGCTCCCAGAGCGAATTCCCCAGGTTGGCCAGGGTGCCGAAGTCGTCCGGCGCCGCCTCCAGGGCCTGGCGATAGTAGGCCTCGGCCTCGATGGCCCGGCCCTGCTGCCAGATCGCGGTCCCCAGGTTGTTCAGGGCGCCGGAGTGCGCCGGCCAGATCGCGAGGACCTGGCGGAGGTAATTCTCGGCCTCGCGATACTGGCCACGGCAGAGCAGTGCCGTCCCCTGCTGGAAGTAAGTCGTTGCCAGGTAGGACATTGCTTCCGGAGTACCGCCGTCGGCCACCCGACCCGCGACGCATCCTTGCGCGTTCCCGGCCATGGGACTTCTCCTTTTTCCTGGGCCCGGGCGCCGAGTAAACCCGCAAACGGCCGCGGCGGAAAGGGCAATTTCCGCGCAAGCCGAGACGCCAGTCCGGGATCGGGAGTCTTGCCGACGGCCGCGGCGCGGGCATAGGCTAACACGTCCTGACAAAATGGGGACGGACTCCGGGTCTTCGAGGGGCCTGTCCCGAATCTGTCAGCGCCCCAGGTGTCCCGCGCCGGGTTGGCCGGCCGGTCCATGTCTCCAGGAGAAGGCGATGATGAAGTTCCCCCTGCCGCAGGTGATGCTGTTGATCCCGATCGGTCTGGCGATCCTGGCCGCGGTGCCGATGACCCACGGCGACGAGGGGATGTGGGTCTTCAACAACTTGCCGCTCGCCCGGCTGAAGGAGCGGTATGGATTCGTCCCCCCGCCCGGCTGGGCCGACCACCTGCGGTCCTCGGCCGTCCGGTTCAACAACGGCGGCTCGGGCTCGTTCGTCTCGCCCGACGGCCTGATCCTGACGAATCACCACGTCGGCGCCGATACCCTGTCGAAGCTGAGCACCGCCGCGAAGAACTACCACCACGACGGCTTCTTCGCGAAGTCCCCGGCCGAGGAGGTGAAGGCCCCGGACCTGGAGCTGAACGTCCTGGTGGGGATCCAGGACGTCACCGAGCAGGTCAACCTCGATGTCAAACCCGAGATGGACGACGGGAAGGCCGCCGAGGTCCGCCGCCAGGCCATGGCGCGGATCGAGAAGGAGGCGACCGACCGCAACGGCCTGCGGAACGACGTCGTCACACTCTACCAGGGGGGGCAATATCACCTGTACTCGTACAAGAAGTACACCGACGTCCGGCTGGTCTTCGCCCCGGAGTTCGACATCGCGTTCTTCGGCGGCGACCCGGATAACTTCGAATACCCGCGGTACGACCTGGATATCTGCTTCTTCCGCGCTTATGAGGACGGCAAGCCGGCGAAGGTCGAGCATTATCTCGAGTGGAGCCCCGCCGGCACGAAGGAGGGCGACCTGGTGTTCGTGGCCGGCCATCCGGGCCGGACGGACCGGCTCAACACGGTCGCCAGCCTGGAGCACCTGCGCGACGCGAGGATGCCGTTTTTGCTCGACGTTCTGAAGAAGCGCGAGGGCCACCTGCTGGGTTATGCGAAGGCCGGCGCCGAGGCCGAGCGGCAATCGCGCGAGGATCTTTTCAGCATCCAGAACAGCCGCAAGGCGCGGGTCGGCGGCCTGGAGGGGCTGCGCGACGACGAGTTCATGAAGCGCAAGGCGGCCGCCGAGGCCGAGCTCCGCGCCGGGCTCCGCCAGGCCGGCAAGGAGGGCGAGAAGCGCCTGGCGGCCTGGGACCGGATCGCCGAGGCGCAGAAGACCGCCGAGCGGATCATGAAACCCTGGTCGTTCCTCGAGCGCGGCTGGGCCTTCGACTCGACGTTGTTCTCGATCGCGAGGACGCTCGTCCGCCTGGCCGAGGAGAACGGCAAGCCCAACGAGCAGCGGCTGAGGGAATACCGCGAGTCGGGCCTGAAGTCGCTCGAGCTGGAGCTGTATTCGCCGGCGCCGATCTACCCGGATTTCGAGGAATCGAAGCTGGCCCACTCGCTGGCCGAGTGGAAGGCCGCCATGCCCAGCGACCCGCTGGTCGAGCGCGTACTGCACGGCCGGACGCCCGCCGAGGCCGCGCGCGAGCTGGTCCACGGCAGCCGGCTCGCCGATGTCGAGGTCCGGCGCAAGATCGCCGCCGGCGGCATGAAGGCGATCACCGAATCCGACGACTCGATGATCAAGCTGGCACTGGCGGTGGACCCCGAGGCCCGTGCCCTGCGCAAGGTCCAGGAGGACCAGATCGAAGGGGTCGAGTCGGCGAACTACGCGATCATCGCAAAGGCGTTGTTCGAGGCCAAGGGAGACGCCGTCTACCCGGACGCGACCTTCACGCTCCGGCTGGCCTTCGGCGTGGTCAAGGGCTACGAGGCTGACGGCAAGAGGATCCCGCCGTACACCACGATCGGCGGCACCTTCGAACACGCCGCCGCGCACGGCAACAAGCCGCCTTATGAGCTGCCGGCGAGCTGGATAAAGGCGAAGGAGGCCGGCCGGCTGAACCTGGAGACGCCGTTCAACTTCGTCTCGACCGCCGACATCATCGGCGGCAACTCGGGCAGCCCGGTCGTGGATCGCCAGAACCGGCTCGTCGGCCTGATCTTCGACGGCAACATCCAGTCGCTGGTGCTGGATTTCGGCTACGACGAGCGGCAGGCCCGCGCGGTGGCCGTCGACTCGCGCGGCATCCTCGAGGCCCTGCGCTCCGTCTACCAGGCCGACCGCCTGGTCGCCGAGCTGAGTGGGCACAGGGCGAACTGAGGAGTCGTTTCGATTGGGCGTCGCCGGGACCGGACGGGGCCAACGACCCGACCGGCTCCTCGGCGGCCCCACGGTCGGGATGCGGCTGATATTCAGAAGTGGCAGCTTCCCATTCCGCGCTTCTCGAGGTAGCGCTGGTGGTATTCCTCGGCGCGGTAGAAGGGCGCGGCCGGGACGATCTGGGTGGCGATCGAGCGAGAGAAGCGGCGGCTCTCGCCGAGGGCCCGCTTCGACGCCTCCGCCTCGGCCTTCTGCTCGTCGTCGTGATAGAAGATCACGGTGCGGTACTGGCTGCCGTAATCGGGCCCCTGGCGGTTGACCTGCGTGGGGTCGTGCGCGTTCCAGAACACGTCGAGGAGCTGGGAGTAACTGACCTTCGACGGGTCGTACTCGACCTGGACGACCTCGGCGTGGCCGGTCTGGTCGGTGCAGACTTCCTTGTAGGTGGGGTTCTCGGTATGGCCGCCCGCGTAGCCGACGGCCGCATCCACGACCCCCGGAATGCGCCGAAAGGCCGCCTCGACGCCCCAGAAACAACCGGCACCGAATGTGGCTTTCTTCATGGTCCTGACCTCGTGAGACGAGACGCCCCCGGTCCGATTGTCGCATCCGGCGCGAGCGTCGCCGAGGTTATTCTAGACGTCGGCGATCAGGATATCGATTCCCTCGCTGTCGCGCTCGAGGCGCTCGAGGATCGATCGGCCCCAGAGCCGGCGGTACCAGGGCTGGCGGCTCTTGCCCACCACGATCACCTTGATCGCGTATTCGCGGGCAAACGCCAGGATCGTGCTGGCCACGTCCGAGCCCCGGAAGGTCATCTGGATGCCGCCGAGCTGCTGGGCCAGCTCGAGCTGGTTGGCGATCATCCGCTGGGTCGCCGCGTCGATCCGGGTGACGTCCTCGGCCGGAATCTGGATATAGACGGCGTACCACGGGGCATTGAGGCGGTCGGCGATCCTCGCGGTCTTGCGCAGGAGACCAGAGGCATTGGGGCTGCGGCTGGAGAGGCCGACCATCACGCGGTCGGTCGCCGAGAGCGGGTACTGGTCGGCCTCGGCGCGCCGGTTGCGCCGGTCGATCAGGTGGGCGATCTCGGTGAGCGTGATCTCGCGCAGCCTCGTCAGGTTGGACGGGGTGAAGAAACTCTCGAGCGCCGCGCCGATGCGCTCGGACGGGTAGATCTTGCCCGTGTTGAGCCGCTCGATCAGGTCCTCGACCGAGACGTCGACATTGACAATCTGGTCGGCCTCGGCGAGGACGCGGTCGGGGAAGCGTTCCTTGACGCGGACGTTCGTGGCCCGCTCGATCTCGTCGTAGAGGCTCTCGAGGTGCTGGACATTCACCGTGGTAATCACGTGGATCCCGGCGTGGAGCAGGTCCTCGATGTCCTGATAGCGCTTGGGATGCCGGCTGCCCGGCGCGTTGGTGTGGGCGAGCTCGTCGACCAGGCAGACGGTGGGCCGGCGCGCGAGGATCGCGTCGAGGTCCATCTCGCGGAGCGTCACGCCGCGGTACTCGATGACGCGGGGCGGGATAATCTCAAGGTCGGCAACCTGCTGCTGGGTCTCGGCGCGGCCGTGGGTCTCGACCAGGCCGACGACGACGTCCACGCCCTGCGACTTGAGCCGGTGCCCCTCGCGCAGCATCGCATACGTCTTGCCCACGCCCGCCGCCGAGCCCAGGTAGACCTTCAGCCGGCCCCGCGTCTGGCGGCGGATCAGGTTGAGGAACTGCTCGGGTGTCGGTCGGTGGAGCTCGGTCGCGGGCATCGGCGGATCCTCCCTCGCTCTCGTCATTATCGTGCGGGGCCGCTTTCGCGGTCGAGGGCCAGGTTGAGCAGCAGGACGTTGACCCGCGGCGGCGCGCCGAGGAGCGCGCCGGAGTGGACGGTCGAGCGTGCGATCAGGGCCCGGACCCGCTCGACGGGGATCCCCCTCGTCCGCGCGACCCGCGGCGCCTGGTACTCGGCGGCCTCGGGGCTGATATCCGGATCCAGCCCCGAACCCGAGGCCGTGACCAGGTCCACCGGCGCGGGGTGCTCGGGGGTCGCCTTCAGCGCCCCGGCGCGCTCGGCGACCGCCTTCGCGAGGTCGGGATGATGCGGCCCCAGGTTCGACCCCGAGGCCGCGTCGGCCTTGTAGTCGGCGGCCGAGGGACGCGGGTGGAAGTACCGGTCCGACTCGAACTTCTGGGCGATCAGCTCGGAGCCGACCACCGAGCGATCGTCGCGGTAGATGAGGCTCCCCTCCGCCTGGCGCGGGAACAGCAACTGCGCGGCCCCCCACACGACGGCCGGGTAGACCACCGCGCAGACGATGAAGGTCGCCACGCAGGCCCTCAGGGCAACGGTCAATTCGCGGAGCATGGGACGGGGTTCTCCTTGTTCGATCGGGATTTCCGGGCCGATGAGCCGCGGACGTCGGGCAAGAATGCCCGACCTACTTGATGCCGGCGTTCGATCACTGGATTCCGACCAGCCAGAGCAGGGGATCGATCGCCATGTCGATGAGCTTGATGCCGATGAACGGCGCGATCACACCGCCGAGGCCGTAGAACAGCAGGTTGCGGCGCAATAGCGCGCTGGCGCCCACCGGCCGGTAGGTCACGCCCCGAAGCGCGATGGGGATCAGCAGCGGGATGATGATCGCGTTGAAGATCACCGCCGACAGGATCGCCGACTGCGGGCCGCCGGCCGACGCCAGTCCCATCAGGTCGATGGCGCGGAGGGATTCGAGCGCCTTGAACCCGACGAACATCGCCGGAATCACGGCGAAGTACTTGGCCAGGTCGTTGGCGATCGAGAACGTCGTCAGCGCGCCCCGGGTCATGAGGAGCTGCTTGCCGATCTCGACGACCTCGATGAGCTTGGTCGGGTCGCTGTCGAGGTCGACCATGTTGCCGGCCTCCTTGGCGGCCTGGGTGCCGGAGTTCATGGCGACGCCGATATCCGCCTGGGCCAGCGCGGGGGCGTCGTTCGTGCCGTCGCCCATCATGGCGACGAGCTTGCCGCCGGTCTGCTCCCTGCGGATGTAGGCGAGCTTGGCCTCGGGCGTGGCCTGGGCGATGAAGTCGTCGACGCCGGCCTCCTCGGCGATCGAGCGGGCGGTCAGCGGGTTGTCGCCGGTGACCATCACGACGCGCAGGCCCATCTGGCGCAGGCGGGCGAACCGCTCGCGGATGCCCGGCTTGAGGATGTCCTCGAGCTTGATGACGCCGACGACGTCGTCTCCCGAGGTCACGGTGAGTGGCGTGGCGCCCCGCGAGGCGATCGAGTCCACGGTCTCCTGGTAGCCGTCGGGGACCCGGCCGCCCATCGACATCGCCATCTTCGCCATGGTGTCGGGCGCGCCCTTGCGGATGCGCGTGCCATCCGGCAGGTCGATGCCGCTCATGCGGGTCTGGGCGGTGAACTCGATGAACCGGCTGCCGTCGGGCGCGACCAGCTCGAGGCCGAAGTCGGAGCGGGCCAGCTCGACGATGCTCTTTCCCTCGGGCGTGGTGTCGGCCAGCGAGGCGATCGCGGCCATCCGGGCGAGGTCGCGCTCCGAGATGCCACCCATCGGGACGAACATCGTGGCCCGGCGGTTGCCCAGCGTGATCGTGCCGGTCTTGTCCAGTAGCAGCGTGTCGACGTCGCCGGCCACCTCGACGGCCTTGCCGCTCTTGGCGATCAGGTTGGCGGCGAGGGCGCGGTCCATGCCGGCGATGCCGATCGCCGCGAGCAACGCGCCGATGGTCGTCGGGATGAGGCAGACCAGTAGCGCGATCAGCGTGGGAATGTCGAGCTCGATGCCGAAATACAGGGCCATCGGATACAGGGTCGCCGTGACGATCAGGAAGATGATCGAGAACGCGGCGAGGATGATCGTCAGCGCGATCTCGTTGGGCGTCTTCTGGCGGCTGGCGCCCTCGACCAGCGCGATCATCCGGTCGAGGAAGCTCTCGCCGGCGCCGGCGGTGACCTCGACGACGATCCGGTCGGAGAGGACGCGCGTGCCGCCGGTGACGCCCGAGCGGTCGCCGCCGGCCTCGCGGATCACCGGCGCGCTCTCGCCCGTGATCGCCGATTCGTCGACCGACGCCAGCCCCTCGACGATCTCGCCGTCGGCCGGGATGATCTGGCCGGCCTCGACGATCACGCGATCCCCGGTCTTCAGCTCGGTGGACGATACCTCGACGGTGTCGCCCGAGGGCTCCAGCCGGAGCGCCATCGTGTCCTGTCGGGTCGCGCGAAGGCTCTGCGCCTGCGCCTTGCCGCGGGCCTCGGCCAGCGCCTCGGCGAAGTTGGCGAAGAGCACGGTGAGCCAGAGCAGCAGCGCCAGCGCCGCCTGGTAGACCACCAGGCCGACCGCCGCGCCCGAGGCGATCGAGCCGATCGCGATGATCGTGGTCAGCCCCCCGCCGACCTCGACCAGGAACATGACCGGGTTCCGCGCCATGTTGCGCGGGTCGAGCATCGCGAACGACCGGAGCGTGGCCATGCGCACCAGCGCCGGCTCGAACAGCTTGAGGCGGCGCGTCTGGCGGCGCTGGAGCTTGAGCGCCTGGACGTCGGACGTCGTCCGCTCAGGCACATGGGGTGGTGAGACGAGAGTCATCGGACAGTCATCCTCCCGCTTCGGGATCGACGGATTTGGGGATTCGGGGATCGCGTGACGTCGCGTCCCGTCAGGGTTTCGCGGCCGCGGCAGCCGTCGCCAGGTGGTCGGCGATCGGGCCGAGCACCACGGCCGGCATGAACGACAGCGCGCCGACCAGCAGCACGGTGCCCAGCAGCATCGCGCCGAAGGTCAGGTCGTTGGTGAGCAAGGTTCCCGACGACGGCGGCACGCGCTTCTTCTGAGCCAGGAAGCCCGCGATCGCGATCGGCAGCACCAGCGCGGGGAACCGGCCGAGCAACAGCACGATGCCGGTGGCGATGTTCCAGTGGGGGTTGTTATCCGCGAGCCCCTCGAAGCCGGAGCCGTTGTTGGCCGAGGCCGAGGTGAACTCGTAGAGGATCTCGCTGAAGCCGTGCGGCCCGGGGTTGGCGACCGTGCCGCGCCCCCAGTCGGTCGCCGAGAACAGCGCCGCGCCGCAGCAGATGAGCAGGGGATGGATCAGGATCGCCAGCATCGCCAGCTTGACCTCGCGGGCCTCGATCTTCTTGCCCAGGTACTCGGGCGTGCGACCGACCATCAGCCCGGCGAGGAACACGGCGGTGATCACGTACATCAGCATGTTCAGGAACCCGGCGCCGATGCCGCTGAAGTCGACGTTCAGCATCATCAGCGACATGGGCACGACCCCGCCCAGCGGCTGGAAGCTGTCGTGCATGGCGTTGACCGAGCCGTTCGACGTGGCGGTCGTCATCGCAGCCCAGGTCGCCGACGCGACGGGCCCGTGGCGGACCTCCTTGCCTTCCATGTTGGCGCCCTGCGCGACGGGCTGGCCGTGCGCGGCGGGACTCGGCTGGAGCTCGGCCCAGACCGCGATGGCGACGCCGCAAAGCAGCAGGGCCAGCATCACGCCGTAGACCACCGCCGCGTGCTTGCGGTCGCGAATCATCAGGCCGAACATCACGATCGACGCCATCGGGATGAGGACGATCGAGACGACCTCGAGCAGGTTGCTCCAGGGCGTCGGGTTCTCGAACGGGTGCGCCGAGTTGGGCCCGAAGAAGCCGCCGCCGTTGGTGCCGAGCTGCTTGACGGCGACCTCGGCGGCGACCGGGCCCATCGCGATCGTCTGAGTGCCGCCCTCGAGCGTCGTCGCCTTCGCCGCGCCCTGGAAGGTCATCGGCATCCCGGTCGCGACCAGGAGCACCGCGACAATCGCCGCGAGGGGCAGGAGCACGAGGACAACGCTCCGCGCCGTGTCGAGGTAGAAGTCGCCCAGGTGCTTCCCGCCGCGCAGGCCGCGGATCACGGCGAGCATCACTGCCAGGCCGCAGGCCGGGGTGACGAACTGGAGCCAGACGATCCCGCCGATCTGGCTGAAGTACGACAAATGCTGCTCGCCCGAGTAGTGCTGGAGATTCGTGTTGGTGACGAACGAGCAGACGGTGTTGAAGATGACGGCGGTGTCGGCGTCCCTGTGCTCGACGCCCGAGGGGTCCTTGTAGCCCAGCGTCGTGAGCGGGCCCTTGCCGTCGGGGTTGAGCGGCAGCCAGGCCTGCGCCCAGAGCACGGTGAACGACAGGACGAACAGCGCGACGTTGAAGGTCAAGAGCGCGAGCGCATAGCGCTTCCAGCCCATTTCCGCCGGCTCGCGGTGACCGAAGAGTCGGAGCAGACCCACGGGGATGGCGTCGACGCCGCGGCCGACGCAGTCCGGCGGCGGGTCGAGCGCCTTCCACATCAGCCATCCCAGGGGCAGCGACGCCGCGATCGGCAATCCGATCGCCCAGAGCGGATGAATCAGCAGCCAGTCCACTTTGACGGCCTCCAGTCCAGGTCGAGAGCGAGAGCGAGAGCGAGACGGGTTCAGAACCGCTCGGGGCGGATCATCACGTATCCGAGGTACACGAGGGCGGCGACGGTCAGCAGCCCGGTCAGGTAGATCATGCGAGACTCCGATTGATCGATGTCAGAGGCGATCGCAGCCGATCACCATCGCGTAGAAGAGTCCGAAAAGTGTCATTCCGATGACGAGCGTGACGAGCGACATCATGCGACGGTCCTTTCCATTGGCCTGGACGGTGCGAGCCGGTCATCCGGGGAACCACTCGCGGAGCATCCGGAACGAGCCGTGGCCCTCGCGCTCCTTGAGGGTATTGAGCCGGTCGAACAGGGCGCGGGCCTCCTGCGCTTCCGGGTCGTTGTCGAGGATCTCGCGAAGGAGGCTCTCGGCCTCGATGAAGTTCCCGCGGTTGATGGCGCGCCTGGCGCGGGCGAGCTCGAAGGCGAACGACGGCCGACCCTCGGGCGCGGCGGGGGCCGGCGCGTCCGCGGGGGCCTCGGCGTTGCGAGCGACAACCTCGGCGACGACGGCACGGAGCTGACCGGGCGTGACCGGCTTGGCGAGGAAGTCGATGGCGCCCAGCTTCATCGCGGCCACGGCGTCGGGGACGCTGCCGTGCGCGGTGAGCATCACGACGGGCGTGGGGTCGCGGCGCTCGCGGATGCGGCGGAGGGTCTCCATGCCGTCGAGCCTCGGCATGCGCAGGTCCAGCACGATGAGCGCGAAGGCGCCAGTTTCGGCGCCGAGCCGCTCGAGGGCCGCCAGGCCGTCGACCGCCTCGGCGACCGTGTAGCCGGACGACTCGAGCGCCGTGCGCAGCATCAGCCGGACGTTCGGCTCGTCGTCGACGATCAGGATGCACTTGTCGGCACACATGGCAACTGGCCCTGGGTTGGAGACGGATCGTGCGGGTCGGGGCTGGCGGGGAGCGAGACGGTGAAGGTCGTCCCCTTGCCGGGCTGGCTGTCCACCTCGACCCGGCCGCCGTGCGCGGTGACGATCTCGCGGACGATCGCCAGGCCGAGCCCGGCGCCGCCGGTCCGGCTGGCGCCGGGGATGCGGTAGAACCTCTCGAACAGCCGGGGCAAATGCTCGCGAGGGATGCCCCGGCCGGTGTCGCTGACCTGGATCCGCACGCTGTCTCCCTCTCGCCGGGCCGCCAGGCGGACCGTGCCGCCGCGCGGCGTGTGCTGGATCGCGTTCTGAACCAGGTTGTCGAAGACGTGGTCGATCCGGTCGCGGTCGACCTGGAGGCCCAGGTCGTGGCCGCCCGGGGACGCCTCGAGCCGGATGCCGGCGTCGGCGGCCTGGTGCTGCATCCGCGCGACGGCCTCGCCGATCAGCTCGTCGGCGGCGACGGACTCGAGGTCCAGCTTGACGCGGCCCTGCTCGATCCGCGTCAGGTCGAGCAGGTCGTTGATCATGGCCAGGATGCGGTCGGCATCCTGGCGGGCGGCGAGCAGCAACTCGAGCTGCTTGGGCGTCAGCGGGCCGACGACCTCCTCGAGCAGCAGGTGGACGGCCATCTGCACGCTGGTCAGCGGGGTCTTCAGCTCGTGGCTGACGGTGGCGACCATGTCGCTCTTGAGCCGGTCGAGCAGGTGGAACTTGGTGACGTCGACCAGGTTGACGGCGGCGCCGATCGGCTCGTCGTTGCCGTCGCGGATCGCCACCACGCGGGGGAGGAAGTAGCGTTCCTGGCCGGTACTCGGCAGGGGGACGGCCTGCTCGAGCGATACAGGCAGGTGATCGCCGCGGCCGGCGAGGACGTCGGCGACGAGCGACTTCAGCGGGGGTGCCGGGTGCCACGGGACGGGCGGCTCGGCAGCCGGGACGACGCCCAGCAGCCGGCGCGCCGCCGGGTTGGCCTGCTCGACCCGGCCGAGCGTGTCGACCACGACCACGGGATCCGGGAACGAGTCGATCGTCGCCTGCGCCGTCCGCTGGGCTCGCAGGAGCCGCGCCGTGCCGGCCTGGCGGTACTCGCGGATCGTGCGCGCCATCTGGTTGAACGCCACCGCCAGGTCGCCCAGCTCGTCGCGCGTGGCCGCCGGCACGACCTGGTCGAGCTGGCCCCGCGCCAGGGCCCGCGCCGCGTCGGTGACCGCCTGGATGGGCCGGCGGATCGACCGACTGACGAAGAGCGCGACGGCCACTGCCATCGTGATCGCGCCGAGTAGCGCGAGCACCATCAGCCGGATCGAGTGCGAGGCGAACTCCCGCGCGCGGCGGTCCATCGCGGTCATGTTATCCTGGTTGAGCGTGAGCACCTGGTCGGCCCGATCGCGGATCTGCTCGAAGGTTGGCAGCAGCTCGTCGAAGTAGACCTGCGCCCGCCGCTCGTCCTGCTGCGGCGGCAGCGCGAAGAAGTGGTCGGCCGCGGCCAGGTAGAGGCGATGGAGCCTGTCTAGGTCGTCGGCGAGCTGCTGCTCGCCCGGGAGCGTGATGTTCCCCTGCTCGGTCCGCAGGTGCTGCTCGAACCGCGGCCGGTATTGATCAAACTGCTCGCGACCCCGTCCATCGCGACCGCCCACGGCGAACAGCAGGCCCGAGTCCATCCGCTCGAGCGCCTCCTTCATCCCCTGGGCCGCCAGCACGCTGCGGTAGTTCTCGCGCAGGATGACGTCGATGTTGCCGCCCAGGCGGTAGAACATCACGATCGCCCAGAGGCCAAGCGCGACCAGGATCGCCAGCGTCGGCAACAGTCCGATCAGTAACTTCGTGCGCAGCGTTTTCACCGGAATTTGTCCTCAACAGGGACATCAGCGATCGGCGTGCCGGGCGGCCGGAGATCCGAGGTTCCGGCTCAAGTTGCTCTCCGCGTTCGACATGCGACGCGGCCTGTCACGCGGCCTCATGGTGCTGGCGTCCGGCGGATCGGGCAAGTTGCAAGGCCACGCCCCGCGGCCCTTGCGATTTGCATGATTCGCGGACGGTACATGTCAGGATCGGGCGACCTCTCTCACAGCCCGAGCTGCTTGCGCTTGCGGTAGAGGGTGCTGGGGTCGATGCCCAGGATGCGGGCGGCGTCCTCGCGGCTGGATGTGCGGGCAAGGATCAGCCGGATGTGCTCGGCCTCGAGCCGGTCGAGGCTTACCGGATCGCCGACGTGCATCGCGTCAGCGGGCGAGCCCGGCCTCGCCTGGAACCCTCCGGCGACGACGCGGCCGGGGAGGTCGGCGGTGTCGACAAGCGGACCGGCGGCGAAGATGGCGGCGCGCTCCATGGCATTGCGGAGCTCGCGCAGGTTGCCCGGCCACGTGTAGCGCAGCAGGGCCTCGCGCGCCTCGGGCGTGAAGCCCTCGATGGACTTGCCCATCTGCCGGGCGAAGAAGGCGAGCATGTGGTCGGCCAGCGCCAGCCGGTCGGAGCGGGCGCGCAGCGACGGCATGACCAGCTCGACGACGTTGAGGCGGAACAACAGGTCCTCGCGGAACTGCCCGGCGGCGACGGCCTCGTCGAGGTCGCGGTTGGTGGCCGCGACCAGGCGGACGTCGGCCGCGCGCGGGCGGGCCTCGCCCACGCGCTCATATCGGCGCTCCTGGAGGAAGCGCAGCAGCTTGGGCTGGAGCGGCATCGGCAGGTCGCCGATCTCGTCGAGGAACAGCGTGCCCCCCTCGGCGACCGCGACCTTGCCGTCGGCGTCGGCCACCGCGCCGGTGAAGGCGCCCCTGGCGTGGCCGAACAGCTCGCTTTCGAGCAGCTCGGCGCTCAGGCTGGGGCAACTGACGGTGACGAACGGCCCCCGGGCCCGGCGGCTCCAGGCGTGGATCGCCCGCGCGAGGACCCCCTTGCCGGTGCCGCTCTCGCCTCGGATTAATACCACGACGCCGGTTTCAGCCACCCGGCGCCCCTGATCGAGGATCGCCTGCACCTGCGGATCGTCGCTCTCCATCGAGATCTCGGGGACCTCGAGCGAGAGCTGGCCTTCCAGGTCGTCCACGCGAGTCTGGAGGTCACGGAACCGCGCGGCCCGATCGAGGACCGCGCGGATCTGCGCCGGCGTGAACGGCTTGGCCAGGTAGTCGAACGCGCCCAGGCGCATCGCCTCGACCGCATTGTCGATCGTCCCGTGCGCCGTGATGATCACGACGGCCGTCCGCGGCGACTTCCGCAGGATCGCGCCGAGCACGTCCAGCCCCGAGGTTGTCCCCAGCCGCAGGTCGACGAGCGCCAGGTCGAACCGATCCCGGTCAACCAGCCGGGCGGCGTCCCCGGCGCCCGCGGCCTCCTCGACCGCGTGCCCCGTCGACTCGAGGGCGACCCGCAGCGTCTTCCGGATGTTCAGCTCGTCGTCAACGATGAGGATTCGCATGGTCGGCCCACATCCCAGGCTGTCGGGAGAAACCGTTAGCCGCAGACGATTGGAGAGCCGAATCTCGACCACGAATTGCACGAAGGCCACGAATCAAGATCGAGACCGATCGTCTCCCATTCGTGCTCTTCGTGTCATCCGTGGTTCACTTCCGGAATTCGACCGGACGGCCAACGATCGGTCGATCCGGTCGTCTATCTCTCATTGTGGTCATCATAGGGGCCAGGGCAAAGGCCCGCCCCGATCGGATCGCAGCTCGCCGACATCGGCGCGGCGGATCGGCTCAGGACAGCACCGGCGTCACGACCTTGCCATCGACGTCGGTCAGGCGGAAGTCGCGGCCGGCGTAGCGATAGACGAGCCGCGTGTGGTCGACCCCCATGAGATGCAGGATCGTCGCGTGGTAGTCGTGAACATGGACCGGATCGCGGACGATCCCGATGCCGAACTCGTCGGTCTCGCCGTGCGCGAGGCCCCCCTTCACGCCGGCGCCGGCGAGCACTACCGAGAACGCCTTCGCGTAGTGGTTGCGCCCCTTCGTGCCGGGCGAGTCGGTCCACGGGGTGCGGCCGAACTCGGTGCAGATCGCCACAAGCGTCCGGCCCAGCAGGCCGCGCTGGTCGAGGTCGCGCAGCATGGCGGCAATCGCCCGGTCGACCCGCTGTGCCCTGGGGCGGTGCTCGCCCATGTCGCCATGCGCGTCCCAGTTGTTGTTGGATCCGGTGTCGATCAGCTCGACAACCCGGACGCCCCGCTCGATCAGCCGGCGGGCGACCAGGCACTGACGCGGGAACGACGCCGGGTTGTCGTCGACGATCCCGTAGGCATCCCGCGTGGCGCGCGACTCCCGGGCGACGTCGAGCGCCTCGGGCGCCTCGCGCATCAGGCCCCGGGCGACGTCGAAGGTGGCCGAACGCGCGCGGAGCGCCGCGTCGCCGGGCCGACGCGAGGCGTGGGCGGCATTGACATCCTGAAGCATGATCCGCTCGAGCTCGGCCAGTTTTGCCGGCCGGGGCGCGGGCGACAGGTCGGGGATCGGCTCGCGGCCGGGGATGATCCGCACTCCCTGATGCACCGCGGGCAGGAAGCTGCTGTCCCAGACCTGCGTCCCGGCGTATGGCAGGCGCTCGCAGAGCACGACGTACGCCGGCAGATTTGGGTTGCGTGTGCCCAGGCCGTAGCTCAGCCACGCGCCGATGCTCGGCATCGGCACCGTGGCCGAGCCGGTGTGCATCGCCAGGACCGCCTGGAAATGCTCGACGATATCCGTGTGCAGCGAGCGGATCACGCAGAGTCGGTCGGCCATCGCACCCAGGTTCGGGAACAGCTCGCTGACCATCAGGCCCGACTCGCCGTGCGGGCGGAAGCGGAACGGTGACGCCATCAGCGGCCGTTCGTGCGTCTCGTCGGGACGCAGGCCGAATGCGGGCACCGGCCTGTTGTGATACCGGGCCAGCGCCGGCTTGTAGTCAAATGTATCGACATGCGAAAACCCGCCGGTGAGAAACACGATCACCAGGCTGTCGGCCTTCGGCTCGTGGTGGGTCCGCGCCGGGGCAACCAGTGCGGCGCCGTTCTGCTCGGCGGCCCACGCCAGGACGGGATAGCCCGCGCCTGTGCCGGCGCCCGCGCCCAGTCCCATCGCGGCCGCGGCCGCCGTGGACCTCAGGAACGACCGCCGCCCGATCCGCTTCTCGTCGATCATGGTGGTGGACCTTCAATCGGGGGTGATCGGTGCATCAGAGTCGATTACGCCGGGGTTTTCCCCGGGAGGGCGAGCCTCCCGGCGAGCCGGCCTCTCAGGCTCGGCAGGAGCCTCGCGCTCCCGATCGTGGGACAGTCTTTCAGTCGACATGGAGGAACTCGTTGGCGGTCATCAGCACGCGGGCCAGGCTGATCCAGACGTCGCGCTCGGTGACCACTGCGCCGGCCTCGCGGATGTAGCGGAGCGCCCGATCGAGCTCGGCCGGATTGGGCGCGCGGCCCCAGGCCAGCCGATAGCCGGCGCGGATGCGCCCGGCCGGGTCCGCGGCGGCGGCCATCATCCGGCCCGCGAGGCCGGAGGCGCAGTCGTCGACGAACGGATTGTTCAGGAACCAGAGCGCCTGGAGCGGCACGGTTGACCGGCCGCGGACGTCGGTCGAGGTGTTCGTGTCGGGCCCGTCGAAGAGCGACAGGAACGGGTGCTTCACCAGGCGCTGGGTCATCAGGTAGACGCTGCGGTGGTTCGAGGCATACACGGTCTTGAATGCGTCGTGCTGGGTCCAGTGCCAGTCCTCGATCGGTGGGAACGGGTGCCGGCCGGGCCGGGACGGGTCGAGCCGGCCCGAGACGGCGAGCATCGCGTCGCGGAGCGATTCGGCGTCGAGGCGACGGCGCGGGAACCGCCAGAGCAGGCGGTCGTCGGGGTCGATCGCGTCGGCCCTCGGGTCGTCAGCGCTACCGAGCTGATAGGCCGACGACAGGACGATCTCGCGGTGCATCGCCTTGACCGACCAGCCCGACGCGACGAAGCGCGCCGCCAGGTAATCGAGCAGCTCGGGATGGCTGGGCGGCTCGCCGCGGATGCCCAGGTTCGACGGCGTGGCGACGATCCCGCGACCGAAGTGCCCCTGACAGATCCGGTTGACCATCACCCGGGCCGTCAGCGGGTGAGCCGGGTCCGTCAACCACCGCGCCAGCTCGAGCCGCCCGCTGCTGCCGGACGCCGTCGGCGGCGGGGCGGGGCCGGCGAGGAACGCGAACCGAGGCACGCCGTGCGGGACGACCGGGCCGGGGTTGCCCGGCTCGCCCCGGCGCTGGAGCGGCACGTCGGTCGGCGAGCCCTCGGTCACCGCGTAGGCTCCCGGCAGCTCGGGCGGCAACGACGTGCGCTTCAGCCGCGATTGCTCGGCCTTGAGGGATGCCAGCTTCTGGCGAGCGGCGGCATCTCTGGGCTTCGTGGATTCCAGCGTCGGAATGAGGCGGTCCAGCTCGGCGAGGCGAGCGTGGTACGCCTGGAGCGCCGGCTCGGCCCGCTCGGGCGAGACCAGCGGGACAAACCGCATCCGGGGGAAGCCCTTCGATTGGGTCTCCTCCGAGCCGGCCCAGGGGAAGCTCGTGCTGGCGAACAGGCCGTAAAGAGCGTAGTAGTCGCGCTGGCTGACCGGGTCGAACTTGTGGTCGTGGCAGCGGGCGCAGCGCAAGGTCAGGCCCAGGAACGCGCGGCCGGTGGTCTCGATCGTGTCCTCGAGCGTCAGGTGCCAGAGCTCGTACGGGCCGGTGCCATACCGCCGCGAGAGCGCGAGGAACCCGGTGGCCGCGACGGATTTCGCATACTCATCGCCTGACCGGCCCCGCGCCAGGATGTCGCCGGCCAGTTGCTCGCGGACGAACTGGTCATAAGGCAGGTCGCGGTTGAAGGCGTCGATGATGTAGTCGCGGTAGCGGACCAACTCGGGGACGGGGTAATCGGCATTGTCACCGGCGGTGTCGGCGTAATGGGCGACGTCCATCCAGTGCCGGCCCCAGCGCTCGCCGTAATGGGGCGAGGCGAGCAGGCGGTCGACCAGGCGGGTGTAAGCATCGGGGCGCTTGTCGTCGAGGAACGCGTCGACCTCTTCGGGCGTCGGGGGCAGTCCGATCAGGTCGAACGTGACCCGGCGGATCAGGGTATGCCGATCGGCCCGCGCGACGGGTTTCAGTCCCGCGGCATGAAGCCGCGCGGCGAGGAAGCGGTCGACCGGCGTCTCGGACCAGCCGGACGGATCGGCCGGCGGCACGCCGGCGCGCACCGACTCGAACGCCCAGTGCCGGGGCGCCGGGGATTCGGCGGTTCCCGTAGCCCGGACGGCGGAAGTTCTGGGCCAGACGGCTCCGTCGGCGATCCAGCGGACGATGGCGGCGACGGCCGGCTCGGGCAGCCGCTTCTTCGGCGGCATCTTGATCTCATCATGCGTGCGGCGGATCGCCTGGACGAGCAGGCTGCGATCCGGGTCGCCGGGGACGATCGCCGGCCCGCGGTCGCCGCCCTGGAGGAGCGCCTCGCGCGATCCCACGGCCAGACTGCCACCGGTCTTCTTGCCGCCGTGGCAGGTGAAGCAGTCGTTGACCAGAACAGGGCGGACGTGCAGCTCGAAGAACGTCTCGCGCGGATCGTCGGCCCGTGCAAGGTTAGGGGATGCACTCGCCAGGGCCAGGAGGACGAGAATTCCCGGGACGGAGAGTCGCGCCATGGTGCCGACTCCTGCGTGGGTGGGTTGAAGGGCGGGCGGATTCCGACGCGGTCACGGGCCGTCGGGTCGCGCCGGAAGCGGAAGGTCGGCCAGTCTGGATCAGGCTACACCACCGGGCATCGAATGGCAACCGGCTGCGCGGACCGGGCGGACCGGACGGGATCCGGGCGGACCGGGTCGGCGGCGGAGCCGCCTACGCCTGTTCGGCGCGGGTCTCCGACCCCGCCGCGGGGCCTGACCGAAGGTCTCCCGCGCCTGCGCAGGCTCCGGGGAAGCGCATGCTGTTCGGCGCGGGTCTCCGACCCCGCCGTGGGGCCCGAAGGTCTCCCGAGCGAGCGACGCCTGCGGAAGCGCGGGAGACCTTCGGTCGCGCTTACGGGCGGGGTCGGGAGACCCGCGCCCAACAGAGTCCCGGACGGTCGCAGGATCGGGTCGGCGGACTGAGCCGCCTCCTACAGCGGACCGGACCCGCCGGAGAGGAGCGGCGGACGGAACCCGTCTAGGCATCCACTATAACCGCATCAAGGCAGTGCGCCTGGCAGCAGAGGATGACGTTGCTGGCCCGATCGCGGGTGCCGAGGGCCGCCTCCATGTCCATCGTGACGTGGCCGTCGAGGAGCTTCGTCTTGCAGGTGCCGCAGATGCCCGCGCGGCAGTCGTAGGGGATGTCCACCCCTAATGCCTCGGCGGCCTCGAGCACGGTCTGGCCGTTCGTGATCGGCGCCGATTTGCCGGAGCGGGCGAACGTGATCGACGGCGCGCCCGCGACGGCTGCGCCGTTCGCACCCGCGGCGGCGGGTGTCGGCGCCGGCTGCATCGCGCCGTCACGCTCGGCGTCGGGATGGACGGCCCGGGTGAACGACTCGACGGCCACGCGATCATCGGGCACGCCGAGGTCCCGCAGCACGACCTTCAGCGACTCCATCATCTCGTCCGGCCCGCACAGGTGGACCAGCCGGGTTGCGATCGAGGGAACCGCCCGCCGGAGCAGCTCGGGCGAGATCCGGCCGCGCTCGCCAGTCCACGCCGGCGAGTCGCCGCGGGTCAGCGTGATGGTGATCTGCAGGTTGGGGAACCGCCGCCGGAGGGACTCGAGCTCCTCGCGGAAGATGATGTCGCGCTCGGTCCGGACCGAGAAAATGAGATCGATGTCGCCCGCCCAGCCGATGTCGGTGAGATACCGGATCTTGGCCATCAGCGGCGTGATGCCGACGCCGCCGGCGATCAGGACGATGCTGTCGGCCTCGGCGCCGGTGAACGTGAACCGCCCGGCCGGCGCGGAGACCTCGAGCACGGCTCCCTCGCGGACCTCGTCGTGCAGGTATCGCGAGCCGGCCCCGTGCTCCTCGCGCTTGACGGTGATCTCGCACGAGCCGCCGCGCGTCGGCGGCGAGGCGATCGTATAGGAACGGTCCACTCGCGCCCCGTCCACCAGCAGCGAGACGTTGAGGTACTGGCCCGGCCTGTGCTCGAAAGGTAAGTCTGAGCCCTCGACGGCGACCAGGCGGAAGGTGCGGACGTCGGGCGTCTCGTCGTTGATGTGCGCAACCTTCAGCCGGCCCTTCCAGAACCGCGGCGCGGCCGCCTTTGCCGGGGAGGTTCGATCGCTCCGGGCATCCCGCCCGAGTCCCAGGAACGACGCGATGACCCGGTAGCCGAGCAAAACGCCCAGCACACTGGCAAATGCGATCGGCTGCGAGGTGTCGGCCTTCACGAGCATGTAGTAATGAACCGCGCCCGCGATCGCCACGACGTACACCAGCCGATGCAGCCGCTTCCAGTTCCGGCCGAGGCGCCGGATCATGCCGTCGGTCGACGTCGCTGCGAGCGGCACCATCAGGCCGAGCCCGGCCATCCCGACCAGCAGATAGGGGCGCTTGACGGTCTCCGACAGTGTGTCACTCACGCTGCCGGCACGGTCGAGCCCGAAGAAGATCGCGAAGTGGAGCGACCCATGGAAAAACGCGCAGAGGCCCAGCATCCGGCGGAACGAGCCCAGCCAGGGCTGGTGCGCGAGGCGGCTGACGGGCGTGACTGCCAGGGTCAAGAGCAGGAAGATCAGCGTCAGGATGCCGGTCGTCCGGATGGCGAAATTGACCGGGTTGGCGCCGAGCTGGCCGTGGTACGCGTCCCAGCCGAGGAGCGCGACCGGCACGGCGCAGTTGACCAGCACGGTCGCCTTCAGGAAACGCGAGGGCTTCATCGGGGCGTCGGGCCTCACTCTGAGTCGGTACCACCAAAACTGTGAGGCCGTCTTGTAAGGTGGGCATTGCCCACCAGTTCGAGGCCTCGGCCGGTGGGCAATGCCCACCCTACGTCATCTTACAGCCCTTCCGAGACGGTCTCTCCGCTCAGAAATTGCGGCGGAGATCCATGTCCGCGTAGAGGTAGGCCACCTGCTCGGCATAGCCGTTGAACGGCAGGGTCGGGCGGCGTCCGGCCTCGCCGATCCGCTGCTCGGTCGCCTGGCTCCAGCGCGGGTGATCCACCTTCGGATTCACATTGGCATAAAAACCGTATTCGTCGGGCCCGGCCATGCTCCAGGTGGTCTCGGGCATGGTCTCGACCAGTGAGATCTTCACGATCGACTTGATCCCCTTGAACCCGTATTTCCACGGGACGACCAGGCGCAACGGCGCTCCGTTCTGGGGCGGCAGCTCGTGGCCATAGAGCCCGATCGCCAGGATGGTCAGGGGGTGCATGGCCTCGTCGAGGCGCAGGCCCTCGCGATAGGGCCACGGCAGGACGCCCGTCCGCTGGTAGGGCATCCGCGCCGGGTCGAGCAGGGTTTCGAACGCGACGAACCGGGCGCTGCCCATCGGCTCGACGCGGTCGATGAGACGGCCCAGGGGAAACCCCGACCAGGGGATCACCATCGACCACGCCTCGACGCAGCGCATCCGGTAGACCCGCTCCTCGGCCGGAAAGTCCCGAAGCAGCTCGTCGATGTCGAAGACCTTCGGCTTGTGGACCAGGCCGCCGACCTCGACCTGCCAGGGCTTCGCCACGAACCGTGAGGCGACCCTGGCGACCGACTCCTTGTCGGTGGTGAACTCGTAGAAATTGTTGTAATTGATGACGTCCTTCAGGGGAGTCATCGGCTCGTCGACGCGGAATCCGCTCGCGGCCGCGCCGGCGCCGGGAGGCGGTTGCTTGAGCTCGACGAGCACGGGCGTCGTGACCTCGGCGGACCCCGGCTGATTGAGCGTGCGGTAGACGGCCCCGGTCGCGACCACGCTGGCCGCCGCCGCCCCGGCCCAGAGGAACGACCGGCGATCGAGGTACGTCGATAGCGGCGTGATCTCGCTCGAAGGGATGCGGCCCGGCTGGCTCATCGAGGACCACCTGAGGGATGGATTGGTACGGAACGGCGTGACCGCGGTTCCCGGCGGGCGAGGCACACCCCGCGGCGACCTTCATGGCCGCCCGATAGCGGGCGTGCACGACCATCCGGAGCCGCCCGATTCGCCGCCGTCAATCTATTCGGCCGGCCCGTGGACCGTCAAGGCGCGGGATGCCGCGGCCGCGATCATCGAGGCGCGGGGTCGGAGCGGCCCTCGAGATAGGGCCGGAGATCGCGCGCGAGCCGCCGAGTCAGGATCTCGCGGCCGCGGGGGTTGAGGTGGTTGACGTTACCGAATTCGTCGTCGGGGAGCGCCTCGCGGTAATCCAGGATCACGGGTGCGTCGGGGCCGAGGGCGCGCGGGAGGCCGCGGAGGATGGGCGCCGTCGCGCCGGGCGGCGTCTTCTCGCGCAGGCGGGACGACTCCGGAACCAGGACAAGGAAGCAGCGCGTGCCTTGCGAGTGGGCGAACCGGAAGAGGTCGCAGAGCAGCTCGAAATTGCGAGTATCCTCGCGGTAGCGGGCCGGGTCGAACCAGCCCTTGCGACCGATGAAGCCGAGGAGGACCTGCTCGCCGATCTCGTCCGGTTTCCCCGTCGCCTCGGGGTGCGGGTGAGGTTCCACCCAGGGGTCGACGTTGGGCGACCCGAAGATGTCGAGACCGGACCGGCCGAGCGCCCGGTGGATCCGAATCTTGGTGTCGTTGAGCAACTGGTCGAAGGCGGTGAAGACGTGCCCGCGGTGAGGGAAGGCCAGGTGCCAGGGTACGAGGGTCAGTTCGTTGAAATCGGCCCGGGCCAGCGTGAACTGCCGACTCGCGAGATGATCGTACAACAGCCGGGGGTCGTACCAGACCCGGTCGGCCTGGGTGTCCTGGTTCGCCACCACGATCCCCGGGTTGCAGACGAAGATCAGGACGTCGGGGTGCAGTCCGGCCTGGTAGGACAGCTTGACGAACTCGTTCGAACTGTAGGCCAGGGCCCCGACGAGCAGGTTGGCCCAGCGACGGTCGCCGCCGAGCTCGGAGGTCAGAAGCGCCGGATCGATGCCCTCCTGGAGGACCGACGGCCCGACCAGCACGCCGAGCCTCCTGGGCGGTGCGGCGGCCGACAGCTTCTGGTCCCGCAGGATGGACAGCACGCGGCTGGAGGGGCCCTTGAAGTTCATGGCAACCATGAACGTCTGGTCTCGCGCGTGCAGCCATTCCGCCGCCGGCCGCAGGCTCGCGTGGAGGATCAGGCCGTAGAGGGCCATCGCCGCCACGATGGCCGTCAGGGCCGCGAGGATGCCGCCGGCGCGGCGGGGGTCGTAGATCATCGCTTCACTCCCAATCGTCCGGTCGAGTCGATTCCGGGCGGCCCCTCGCTGTCCTCGAGCCGACGGGGACAATCCGGCACCGTCGGCACGCGGGCCTGGCCCTCTGCGGGCCGCGGCCCCGGGCTCAGAATCCCTGGTAGAAGAAGAAGTCGGAGTGGCCCAGGTAATAGGCCAGGACGATCCCGGCCGCCGCCAGGGCCGCCCGCGCGACGAACTCGAGGGTTCCCATCGGGCGGTCGTCGGGCCTCGTCGCTAATAGCTGGTCCACGAGAAGAGCTCCGGGAAAGGATAGGTCACGATGGCGACGCCGAAAGCGGCAAACTCGAACGTCAGGAGCATCGCCACCAGCCGGATGCGCCCGTTTGCCATGTAGGACAGCACCCCCTTGCGGCCCAGCCGGCGGGTCAGGAAGTGGCGGTAGAGGTTGCAGATGATGAGCCCGATCGCCTGGTAGAGCCCCCAGGCGGCCCAGACCCAGCCGATGCTGTGCCAGAGTCCGCAGAGCAGGAAGGCGACCACGAAAGCGGCGCTGGCGATCCACAGGGGCGCGCGACCGCCGGTCGCGCGCATCCCGGCGAGCTGCATCGGGATGAAGACGTTCCGGCGGATGAACATCGACAGCGAGATGTGCCACCGCTCCCAGAAGTCGATCACGTTGCGGGCCAGGTACGGCCGGTTGAAGTTCTCCGGCGTCGCCACGCCGATCAGGCGGCCGAGGCCGACGGCGACGTCGCTGTACGCGCTGAAGTCCAGGTAGAGCCACAGGTAGATGAGCTGGACCTCGAGCAGCACATAGGCGCCCTGCGAGTGGAACCCGGTCAGAAAGAGGCGCTCGAGCGCCTGGGCCAGGACGTACTTCTTGAACAGGCCCAGGGAGATCCGCTCGATCGCGCGAAGGGCGGCCCACCGCGTGAGCGGGGCGGGCACGGGGGGCTGGGCGGTGAATTCGTCGTAGGACTGGATCGGCCCGGCGGCCAGCATGTGGAACGGCAGCAGGTAGTTGATCGTCGCCGCGAGATCCGGCGCCCGCCGCCCGCCGTCGCGGAGGACCCGCGCCGCGTCCAGCCAGCGCAGGGCGACGTAGGAGAATCCCATCGCGGACAGGACGGGAGCCAGCCGGCCCAGGCCGGCGGAGGCGCCGAGCGCCGGCAGCTTGTTGATCACGAACAGGCCCAGCACGACCAGGCCGCCCCCGGCCATCGCCAGCCGGGGCAGGTAACGCGCGACCAGCCCGGGAGCCGCCGGCCCGGCTCCGCCGGCGCGGCTCCCGATGGCACACGCCCCCAGTAAGAGCCAGGCCCCCGCCGCCATGCCGAGGACGACGAGCAACCCGCCCTTGAGCATCAGCGCGAAGATCGACAGGTTGATCGCCGCCAACGCCCACTTGCGGGCTCGCGCGTCGGCCAGCGGGACGAGGACGATCAGGGCGAGGCCGACCACCCACCAGAACTCGACGTTGTAAAGATCGGGGTAGCTCATTCCGCGTCCGGTCCGCCGACGCGGACCCCCGGCCTTTCCTGTTGAAGCGACGGTAATGACAGGGAATCCAGCCCGCCGCCGCAACACCGCCAGGGAGGGTCGGGCAGATCGACACGGCGGATCAACGCCCCGCGCGGCACAGGTCCGGTCATTGGACCGCAGAGGGACTCGTCATGCCCCGGCCCAGGAGGCATGCGGGGCAATTTCAGCAGGGAATCGATTCTAATGATTGGGGCCGAGGCAATCAAGCAACCAGGTCCATCAGATCCCGGCGCCCGGGCGTGACGTATCCGGCGCGGTTTTGCTCCATCTCGCGACCGCGGACTTCCCGGCTCGGGAAAAAAACCGATCGAATCGCTCGCCGGCGGCAGTATCCTCAGGAGGAGGGGCGACGGGCTCGCCCGTCCCGGCCTGCATCCGCTCCGCGCCGGGAGAGGGGCCGCTTTGAATCCGCCCGCCCTCCGCCGGCGGGATCGGCGAATCCATGTCATCCGAGAGTGGTGAGAAATGAGAAACACGAACCAGCCTGTTGATGTCCCCCGACTCGACCGCGGCCGTGGTCGGCACGCGACGCCACCAGGCCGGCCATTCTGAGCGAGGAGACGGCAGGCGATGGCGATCGGGCAGCGAGCCGGCGGCATCCTGGGGCCAATTCAGCGCGCTTTCGGGCGCGGGACGGTCTCGGGACTGTCGGAGGGTCAGCTTCTGTCGCAATTCGTGGGCGAGCGGGACGAGGTCGCGTTCGAGGCGATCGTGTCGCGCCACGGGCCAATGGTGCTGGGCGTCTGCCGGCGGCTGCTGAACGACCCGCACGACGTCGAGGACGCGTTCCAGGCGACGTTCCTCGTTCTGGTACGCCGGGCCGGCGAGTTGCGCGACCGCGAACTGCTGGCGAGCTGGCTGTATGGCGTGGCGCTCCGCGTCGCGACGCGATGCCGGCGCGACCGGAGCCGGCGGCGGGCGCGCGAGGGCGGAGGCGCGCGAGTCGAGGTTGCGGTTCAGGACTCCGACGACAGCGGGCTGGGCGAGCTGCGGAGCGTCATCGACGCCGAGGTCGCCCGGCTGCCCGAGCGGTTCCAGGCGCCGATCGTTCTCTGCTACTTCGAGGGGATGACGCACGACCAGGCGGCCGAACGGCTGGGCTGCCCGGTCGGGACGGTCCGCAGTCGGATGCACAAGGGGCGCGAATTATTGAGATCGCGGCTGGCCCGGCGCGGGTATGGGCCCGAGACGATGCCGGCGCTCGCCTCGATGGCGATGGCCGGGAGCGCGCCGCCGGTTCCCCCGGAGGTTCTGGCCCGGACGGTGAGTGCCGCTTCAGGGGCGACGATCGGGCGATCCATTGTCTCGGCCGGCGCCTCGGCGCCGGCTGTCAAGCTGGCGAGAGGAGTGCTGAGAGCCATGACCATCAGCAGGTGGACGACGATCGCCGCGGCGAGCGCGGTGCTGGGGGCGCTGGGGGGCGGAGTCGGCGTGATGGCGCGGCAGGACGGGGCCGGAAAGAAAGCGGCCCCGATCCCGAAGGTCGAAGCGCCAAAGGAACAGACGCCAGCGTCGGTCGCGCCGAGTAGCCCCGCGCTCAAGACCCTCGCGGAGATGCAGACCTGGGTCAAGCAGTGGGACGCGATCCTCGCCGAAAAGCAGACGGTGATCGACCAGCAGCAGACGGAGATCGCCAACCTGAAGGCGCAGATTGCGGAGTTCAAGGGCGGCGAACGCAAGGCCGACATACCCAGATCGGCCCCGCGCGCCGCGGCGGTGCCGGAGGCCGAGCCGCCGCCCAACAAACCGGCGAAGGAGCAAGCGCCCGCGGTGAAGGCCGAGGAAGGCCAGGGCTTGATCTTCGCCGATCGGATCCTGACCGGCCCATCGTCGATCGTCTCGGTCTCCGGCGCGAACGACCGCGTGGTGATCTACTCGAATAACCTCGGGCGGTCGCGGACCTACCAGCCGCCGCGCCGGATGAAGATGATCGATGTGACGTTCCACGGCGACAATGTCACGATCATCGCCAATGAGGACGAGCACATTCATCTGGTCAATTACAATGTCAAGACCGACCACTGGGACATCCAGGACATCCGCGGAGTGAAGGAGGGGTTCGCGTTCATACCCCAGGGTGTTCCCAAGGGCGAGGAGCATCTGCTGCCCTGCAGCTTCCAGAATTCCACACCGGTGGACGCGTGGCAGGAACGGCGCCTTGAAGTGATGCAGGTCGCCATCCTCGACCTCGACCGCGGCGCCTGGACCGTCCAGAACCTCGATGAGCCGTCGGAACAACCGATCCAGCCGCAGATCAACGGCAAGCTGGTGGCCTACGCGATCGGCAACCGAGTGTACGCCTACAGCGGAGAGGCCGGCCGCTGGGATACGCTGACGCTGGAGAAGCCCTTGTTCGCAAATCAAGGAGGCGGCGGGTTTGGCGATGACCGGCCCTTACTGATCCAGGACCAGATGATCGCCGCCTCGCAGCAGGGCCGGCTGCACGTCTTCACCGCCAAGGAGGCGAAATGGCGGGCGATCAATCCCAGGGATTGAGATCGTTGATCGGATAACCGCACGTCCGAACCCGGCGCCGGCCGGTCAGGCGGTCGGCCGGGTCCGGGCGGCGTCGAGCTGGGCCACGAATGCGGCGTGCTCGGGGGTCTGGAGGCCGCGGGCGACGACGGCCAGGACGGCCGCCAGGTCGCCCCGTGCCAGCGCGGCGGGATCGATCCAAAGGCCCGGGAAGACCGTACTGCGGAGGATGCCGTCGTCCCACGGCCGGATGGCCTGGTATTCCCCATCCCGGAGAACGAACCAGTCGAGTGCGCCGTCGAGGACGCGCCAGACCAGGTATTCGCGGACGCCGCTGTTCGCGTAGCTCTGGAGCTTGCCGAACAGGTCGTAGCTGACGCTGCTGGCGGCGATCTCGGCGATCAGGTCGGGGGCGCCGTGCAGGTATCCCTCGGCGTCGAACGTGACCCGTCCGCCATGGTCGGGCCTGATGAAGAAGAGGCAATCGGGCTGCGGCACGTTCCCCAGGTCCAGGCAGACCGTGCTGTTGTCGCCACCCTCGACGCCCGGGGTCCCGGCCTCGTAGCAGCCGAGCGCGGTGAGCAGGTGATAGTGCTGCTTGCCGTGGTACTGGTGGCAGACCGGCGATGGCACGTGGACGACTCCGTCGATGAGCTCGGCCTTCTTCAGGCCGGGCATGGACTTGTAGCGCCTAAGAAACTCGGCGGCCGAGAGGCGGTCGCCGTTCTCCAGCGGCGGGATGGCGCCAGCTCCGTCGGCCGGCTCGAAGGGCGCGGCGGCGGGCTCGGTTCGTGGGGTCGAGACGGGCATGGCATCGGCCTCCGGGGCGCCGGCGGATCGTCGGTCAGGCAATCTATCTTAGCCCTTCCCGGAGCGGTGGTACACGTCGGCCGGGGCGTTGCACGAGGGCGGCCATCCGTCTCCCGGCCGGATCGTGACACTCGCAAAAGGGATTCGCCCAGGGTATAAGGAGAGGCGTTGTCCGCGATACGACGCGACGCCGGTCGAAGAGAGTCGTCGAGGGAAGACGCAAGTCGCCGAGAGTCGGCACGCGTGCGGATCATCAGTTCATGGCGCGGAAAGAGGCGAATTCTCGCCTCGTCGGCTGGAATCTCCATTCACATCGCACTTACGAGAGAGGACCGGACCGATGCGCAGCCATGAGCTGGCGGGCGGACCAGGTTCGGGATGGTCGGCGATCAGGTCGGCGCGCTGCAATTCGGCGCACGTCGGGATGGTCTTCTGGAACCGCCGGCGGATCGGCCTGGTGCTGGCGTTGCTGATCGTGTTGCCGTGCCTCCCGACGCCGGATCCGGTGCCGACGAGCAGACCGGCGCGGAGGTTACGCTTCAGCGAGGGCAACCATCTCCTCCGGATCGCCTTCGCCCCCGACGGCCGATCGCTCGCAGTCGCGGACATTCAGGGCCGGGCGGCGCTGCTCCCGCTGGGCGAGGAGGCGGACGGCGACCACGGCCTGGGCGACCGGGGACGCGGGAGGGTCCTGGCCTTCGCGCCCGACGGCCGCCATTTGCTGACGGCCGGCGATCGGGCCGGCATCGTCCGGTTCGACCTCTCGCGGCGGCTGACGGAGCGCCTGCCGGGGATCGGCGTCGAGTACGCGAGCGACCTCAAGGTGGCCCCCGACGGTCGGACCCTGGCCGTCGCGAGCTTCCACTCGCGCGAGATCGTCGTCTGGGACATGGACTCGGGTCGCGTGCGATGGACCTTGCAGGGGCACCGATCGGCGGTCGTGCGGCTGGCCTACGCGCCCGACGGCCAGTCGCTCGCCTCGGCGGCGGCCCACGACCGACATGTCCTCCTCTGGGACCTCGGCCAGCGACCCCGGATTCGGCGACAGATCCCGACCTCCACCGTGCTCTCGCTGGCCTACGCGCCCGACGGCACCCGGCTGGCGAGCGCCAGCGGCGAGGAGCGGGCCGTCCGCATCTGGGACGTCCGCGACGGCGAGGCAACGGGCGCCGACGGACCGGCCCGGCTCATCGCCGGCCATCGGCTGTCCGTGCGGTCCGTCGCCTACTCGCCCGACGGCACCCTGCTGGCGACGGCCTGCGGGGACGGGTCCGCCAGCCTCTGGAGCGTGGCGACCGGCCGCGAGCGCTGCCGCCTGGACACCCAGGCCACCGCCCTCACCGACATCGCGTTCTCGCCCGACGGCCGGACGCTGGCGGCGTCTGCCACCGACGCCAATATCCGCCTCTGGGACCTCGCACGGCTGGTCCGGGACCAGCTCGGCCCGGAGTGACCCCGGCGAACCGGAGACGCGAGTCGCCGGTGCTTGCTCCTCGACGATCACCGTGCGACTCACCTTCACGGTTCCCGCCGATTGAATCCGGTACGGACATCGTTCGCGACCTCCGATGATCCGGAGAGCGACATCCGAACCGGCCGAACCCAGGCCGGGGCGAGCGACGTTGCGACGGCAGTTCGCGGGAAGTTTTCCGGATTTCTGTCCCGGATCCGTCCCGGAGCGCAGTCTCAATTCTAGCTGAGGCGCCGCCCCGCGGGGCGCGACGTGACACACACATCCGGAAGCGTCGTCGAGCCGGGACCCGGGCACCGGGGGCCTGCGCGCGCGTCGCGGGATCGGGGCGCGGGAAGGCGGTCCCATGCGCGACCGGCGGACGAACCCGGCCCGAAGCAGTCGGGGCGGACCGGACCGGACTGTCGTCGGGTTCTCCGCGCGCCGGCCGGAGACTCCATTTCACATGACTTCGCATTCATACCAGGGGAGCGGACCCATGCGAAGGCGAGAGGTGGCGGACGGACTGGGTTCGCATGGGTCAGCGATCGGGTCGGGCCGTTGGAATTCGGCGCAGGTCGGCTCGCTTTTCTGCAACCGCCGATCGATCGCCCTGCTGCTGGCCCTGCTGGTCCTGTTCCCGTGGCTCCCCACGCCGCGATCAGTGCGGACGGTTGCTCCGGCACGGCCGCTACGAGTGAGTCAGGGCGAGTTCCTCGCACGGATCGCTTTCGCCCCCGACGGTCGGACCCTCGCGACGGCGGACTCGCAGGGCCGGGCGGCCCTGCATCCGCTGGACGAGAAAGGCGGCAGCCAGCAGGACCTGTGCGACCGCGGACACGGCAAGGTCCTGGCCTTCGCCCCCGATGGGCGATTCCTGCTCATGGCCGGCGATGCGGCCGGCATCGTCCGTTGGGACCTCTCGCGTCGGGTGACGGAGACCCTGCCGGGAATCGATGTCGCGTACACCAGCGACCTGAAAGTCGCCCCCGACGGGCGGGCCCTGGCCGTCGCGAGCTTCCGCTCGAATGACATCGTGGTCTGGGACATGGGCTCGGGTCGCGTGCGCTCGACCTTGCAGGGCCACCGATCGGCGGTGAGACGGCTGGACTTCGCGCCCGACGGCCGGTCGCTCGCCTCGGCCGCGGTCGCCGACGGGCGGATCTTCATCTGGGACCTCGACCCCCGCCCCCGGCTCCGGCGGTCCATTCCCGCTCCCGAAGTACTCTCGCTGGCCTACTCGCCCGACGGCACCTTGCTGGCGAGCGCCAGCGGTTTTGAGTGGGGCGTCCGAATCTGGGACGTCCGCGCGGAGGCGGAAACGGAAGCCAGAGCCAGGGCGAACACGAATGCGAATGCGAATGCGAATGCGAATGCGAACGCGAACGCAAACGAGCCGATCCGGCTCATCGCCAGCCACCGTAGGCTCGCGCGCTGTGTCGCGTTCTCGCCCGACGGCACCCTGCTGGCGACGGCCTGGGACGACGGGTCGGTCGGCCTCTGGAGCGTGACGACCGGCCGCGAGCGATGCCGGTTGGAAACGCATGCGTCGATCCTCACCGACATCGCGTTCTCGCCCGACGGCCGGACGCTGGCCGCCGCCGCCAACGACGCGGAAGTCCGCCTCTGGGACCTCTCCCGGCTGGTCCTGAACCCGCTCAGCCCTGAGTGATTCCGGCGAACCGGCGACGTCCGGCACTCAACTCATGTCATTGGTTCTCGATTGCGCGAAGTCCCGCCCGCCAGCCGAGAGCCACGGCCCTGCCGGCTCCGGCGTTCCCGCGGATTCGACCGCGCCGGGTGTGGCCTCGCGACGAGCCGCGGGGTAGAATGGATGGACTCGGCATGGCCTTGTCGAGCCCCACCCCGCGCCCGGCACGCCGGCCAGCCAGCCCGGGCACGACAAAGCTCCCCCCGACCCGACCGGCGTACCGGCCGGGTCTTTCCGGGAGTGCGCCGCCTGATCGACCGGGCCGAACGCACCCGGCCACTGCATTCCGTGCGAGGGCAACACGTCATGACTGGTCGTGGCACAGAGTCCCGGTCCGGCGGGCGGCCGACGCGGCCGCGTCCGATGCAATACCGGCCGCTGGTCGTCCTGGTGGGACTCGGCCTGGCGGCCGGGGCCGGCGCCCTGGTGCTTCGCGCGGGCGAGGCCGACCGCGGCGCGAAGCCGGCCGGTCCGAACCGGGTCGACTTCACCCGCGACATCCGGCCGATCCTGGCGGACAGGTGCTTCCAGTGCCACGGACCCGACGCCGGCCATCGCAAGGGCAAGTTGCGGCTGGACAGCCTCCGCGACGCCACGAAGCCGGCGGCGTCGGGCAACCCGGCGGTCGTCCCGGGCCGACCCGATGAGAGCGAACTCTATCACCGAATTACCTCGGACGACCCCGAGGAGCGCATGCCCCCGCCCGGCGGCAAGAAGACGCTCTCCGCCGCCGAGGTCGACCGCCTGAAGGCGTGGATTCAGCAGGGGGCCGAGTACCGCGAGCACTGGGCGTTCGTCCCGCCCGAGCGGCCCGACATCCCCGCCGTCAAGCGCCCCGACTGGTGCCGCAGCCCGATCGACCGGTTCATCCTCGCCCGGCTCGAGGCCGAGGGGCTGGTGCCGTCGCCCGAGGCCGATCGGGCCACGCTGATCCGCCGGTTGTCGCTCGACCTGGTCGGATTACCGCCGACGATCGCCGAGGTCGACGCCTTCCTCGCCGATCCCAGGCCGGACGCCTACGAGCGGCTGGTCGACCGGCTGCTCGCCTCGCCGGCTTACGGCGAGCGCTGGGCGCGCTCCTGGCTCGACGCGGCGCGCTACGCCGACTCGGACGGCTACGAGAAGGACAAGTCGCGGCAGGTGTTCGCCTATCGCGAGTGGGTCATCCGCGCGCTCAACCGCGACCTGCCCTACAACCGGTTCATCGTCGAGCAGATCGCCGGCGACCTCCTGCCGAATGCCGGGCAGGACCAGGTCGTCGCGACGGGGTTTTTGCGCAACTCAATGATCAACGAAGAGGGGGGTGTCGATCCCGAGCAGTTCCGCATGGAGGCGATGTTCGACCGGATGGACTGCATCGGCAAGGGAGTACTCGGGCTGACGATCCAGTGCGCCCAGTGCCACAGCCATAAATATGACCCGCTGACTCAGGAAGAGTACTACCGGATGTTCGCCTTCCTGAATAATAGCCACGAGGCGAACGTCGCGGTGTACTCGCCGGCCGAGCAGATGGCCCGCGCCGAGATCTTGCGGGAGATCCGCGAGATCGAGGAGGGCCTCCGGCACCGCGACCCGTCCTGGCGCGAGAAGATGGCGGCGTGGGAGCGGACGGCTTCCGGCGACGGGCCCGAGTGGGTCGTCCTGCGGCCCGAGGTGGACGAGGAATCCACCGGCGGCGAGAAGGAGCTGCCCCTCGAGGACGGCTCGCTGCTGTCGCAGGGCTATGCGCCGACGAAACACACCCTGATCCTGCGGGTGAAGACGGATGTCACGCCGATCGCGGCGTTCCGGCTCGAGCTGCTGAACGACCCGAACCTGCCGCTGGGCGGACCGGGACGCTCGGTCAAGGGGACGGCGGCGCTGACCGAGTTCCGCGTGGACGCGGCGCCGGCCGATGCGCCGACGAAGGGCAAGGGCGTGAAGATCGCGCGGGCGACCGCCGACGTGAATCCGCCCGAGCGGCCGCTCGATCCGATCTTCGACGACCGGAGCGGCAAGCGCCGGGTGACGGGTCCGATCGGCTTCGCGATCGACGGCAAGGATGAAACCGCATGGGGCATCGACGTCGGCCCGGGGCGGAGGAACCAGCCGCGCAAGGCGGTCTTCGTCGCCGAGAAGCCGGTCGCGAACTCCCGCGGCACGATCCTGACCTTCCGCCTGACGCAGAACCACGGCGGGTGGAACAGCGACGACAATCAGAGCCACAACCTCGGCCGTTTCCGGATCTCGATCACCAGCCGACCGGACGTCTCGGCCGACCCGTTGCCGGCGGCGGTCCGCACGATCCTGGCGATCCCGCGTGAGCGGCGGACCCCGGCGCAGGAGGCCGCGGTCTTCGGTTACTGGCGTACCACGGTGCCGGCCTGGAAGGACGCGAACGACCGGATCGAGGCCCTGTGGGCGCGGCATCCCGAGGGGGCCTCGCAACTGGTGCTGGCCGAGCGGGCTCGGAGGCGGCCGACGAGCCTGCTCCAGCGCGGCGATTTCCTCAAGCCGACGCGCGCCGTCGAGCCGGGCGTGCCGGCGTTCCTGAATCCGTTGCGAATGCCGGGCGGCGCGGCGGCCAATCGGCTCGACTTCGCCCGGTGGCTGGTGGATCCTCGGGCGCCCACGACGGCGCGCGCGATCGTCAACCGGATCTGGCAGGCCGAGCTCGGCACCGGGATCGTCGCCACCAGCGAGGATTTCGGCCTCCAGTGCGAGCCGCCCAGCCATCCCGAGCTGCTCGACTGGCTGGCCGTCGAGTTTATGGAGCGCGGCTGGAGCCTCAAGACGCTGCACCGCCTGATCGTCACGTCGGCCGCGTACCGCCAGTCATCGCGGACGACGCCCGAGCTGCACTCGCGTGACCCGTACAATCGGCTGATCGCTCGTGGTCCGCGGTTCCGCGTCGATGCCGAGGTCCTGCGCGACATCGCGCTGGAGGCCAGCGGGTTGCTCGAGCCGAGGATCGGCGGGCCGAGCGCGTTCCCGCCGGCGCCGGCGTTTTTGTTCCAGCCGCCGGCCAGCTACGGCCCGAAGGTCTGGCACGAGGCGCAGGGGCCGGATCGCTATCGCCGGGCGATTTACACGTTCCGGTATCGCTCGGTGCCGTATCCGATGCTCCAGGCGTTCGACGCGCCCAACGGCGATTTCGCTTGTGTCCGCCGGACCCGGTCGAACACGCCGCTCCAGGCGCTCACGACGCTGAATGAGCCGCTGTTCCTCGAATGCGCCCGGGCGCTCGCGCTGCGGACCCTGCGCGAGGGCGGCTGCGACGACGCGGGCCGCGTGGAATACGCCTTCCGCCGCTGCCTGGCGCGGAAGCCGACGGCGGCCGAGTCCTCGACGCTCCTGGATCTGCTGCATCGCCAGGTCCGCCGGTTCGACCAGCCCGGTGCCGACCCGTGGGCGCTGGCGGTTGACGACCCGAAGAAAAAGCCCGAGCTGCCGAAGGAATCCACCCCGGCGCAGCTCGCGGCGTGGACGGCCGTCTCGCGGGTGTTGCTCAACCTGGATGAGACCATCACGAAGGAGTGAGCCGATGCGACCGCCATTTCCGGGGATGGATCCGTGGCTCGAGGATCCCGAGCTGTGGCCGAACGTCCACAACAGCCTCGTCGCCGCGATCCGTGATGATCTCGTCCCGCTCCTGCGCCCACGCTACTTCGTGGACCTGGAGTCGCGGACGACCGTTCTCACCGGGCGCGACGAGGATCGTCTTTACAGTCCCGACCTCGCGATCTTCGCCGAACGCGCCGTCACGGCGCCGAGCGAGGCCAGCGTGGCCGTGATCGAGGGCGTGTCGACGAAGCCGTACCACGTCGTCGTGAAGATCCCCGACTTCGAGATCGAGGAGACGTTCTTGACGATCAGGGAGCTACCGGGCAGACGGGTTGTCACCGTACTCGAGATCCTTTCGCCGACGAACGAGTGGACGGAGGATGCTCGAAAAGATTACCTCGAAAAACGCCGTAACTTAATCGCCGCCGGTGCGAATTTCGTGGAAATCGACCTGCTTCGGGCGGGCACGCCGATGCCACCGGACGAGCGTCGTCACGGGAGTGATTATCGGATCCTGATATTCCGGCCAAGGCTGGGCCGTATCGCCCATCTGTATGGCTTCTCCTACAGGACGGAGATCCCGCCGATCCCCATCCCCTTGCTGCCGCAAGACGCCGAGCCGTCACTGGACCTGAACCGAATCCTGCACAAACTCTACGATCGGGCCGGTTACGACCTGGCGATCGACTACAGGCAGCCGCCCAGACCTCGCCTGCGCAAGGAAGACCAGGCCTGGGCCGAGTCGATCCTCGCCAAGGCGACGCTCCGCAGCCCCGAGGCCCCCGCCGGAGGAGAATCCCCGCCATGAATTGCCAGGACCATCTGTATCGCGACGCCGACCCGCGGCAGGTCTCCCGCCGCTGGTTCCTCGAACAGTGCGGCGTCGGGCTGGGCGCCATCGCGCTCCAGCAACTGCTCGGCGCGAGCGGGTCGGCGGCCGAGGCCGGGGCGTTGAACCCGATGGCGCCGAGGGCCCCGCATTATGCCCCGAAGGCGAAGCGGGTGCTGTTCCTGTTCATGGCCGGGGCGCCCAGCCATCTCGAGCTGTTCGACAACAAGCCGCAGCTCGCGAAATTCGACGGCACGCTGCCGCCGCCGGGCCTGATCAAGGGCTACCGCGCGGCGTTCATCCGGCCCGATTCGAAGCTGCTCGGGCCGAAGTTCAAATTCGCCCGGCACGGAGGCAGCGGCACCGAGCTATCCGAACTGCTGCCGCACCTGGCCTCGGTCGTCGACGACATCGCGGTTGTCAAGGGGATGGCCACCGACGCGTTCAACCACGCGCCGGGGCAGATCCTGATGAGCACCGGCTCGCAGATCTTCGGCCGGCCGAGCTTGGGCGCGTGGGTCACCTACGGCCTGGGCAGCGAGTCGCAGGACCTGCCGGGCTTCATCGTCTTCAGCACCGGCAACAAGGGACCGAGCGGGGGCAATTCCAACTGGGGCAGCGGATTCCTGCCGACCGTGTACCAGGGGGTACAGTTCCGCACGGCCGGAGATCCCGTGCTGTACCTGTCGAACCCGCGCGGCGTGGACGAGGGCCTCCAGCGCGAGAGCCTGGACGCCGTGCGCTCGCTCAACCGGATGAGTCTCGACCGCACCGGCGACCCCGAGATCGCCACGCGGATCAACTCGTATGAGATGGCCTTCCGCATGCAGCTCTCGGCCCCCGACGTGATGCAGGTCGCCAACGAGCCGAGGCACATCCTCGAGATGTACGGCGTCGAGCCGGGCAAGCCGTCGTTCGCCAACACCTGCCTTCTGGCCCGGCGGCTGCTGGAGCGAGGCGTGCGGTGCGTCCAGATCTTCCACGAGTCGTGGGACCAGCACGGCAACCTGGTGAACGACCTGAAGAAGAACTGCAAGGTGACCGACCAGGCATGCGCGGCCCTGGTGAAGGATTTGAAGCAGCGCGGGATGCTCGAGGACACGCTGGTCGTCTGGGGCGGCGAGTTCGGCCGGACGCCGATGGTGCAGGGAGGCGGCAACGACGGCCGCGATCACCATCCGAACGCGTTCACCATGTGGCTGGCCGGCGGCGGCATCAAGGGGGGCATCACCCACGGCGCGACCGACGACCTGGGCTTCGACGTGGTGAAGGACCGCGTGCATGTGCACGACCTGCACGCGACGATCCTCCACCTGCTGGGCTTCGACCACACAAGGTTGACCTACCGCTTCCAGGGTCGGGACTTCCGCCTCACCGACGTCAGCGGCGAGGTGGTCAAGGGACTGCTGGCGTGAGCCTCGGCCGGAATCGCGGTCGTTCTGGGAGTCGAACATGAGCACATCGGCGAACACGACCGGCGAGGACGATGGCTTCTGGTCGCGATCCTCCACCTGCCGGGCGGTCGAGGCCGAGGGGCACGAGCTCGGTCGCGCGTACGGGCTCGCCGAATCGACATCGCGGACGCTGGCCACGCTCCTGAGCCGCCAGGCCCGGACGAAGTTCGGCGGGGCCAACCCGGCCGGTCGGGCGACGATCGACGGGCTGGCCCAGGCGCATGCCACCGCGACCCTCGCCGGGCTGGGCGAGCGCCTGGTCGGGGCGAAGAGCTGGGACGACTGGCTCGCGGGCGTCGCCGTGCCGCCGCCCGCGCCGGGGCTCCCGGATTACACCCGGGACCTCGACATCAACCTCGAGCCGTCCGAGCCGTCGATCGACACCTATGCCCGGGTGGGCCTGCGGGCCGGCGAGAGCGCCGTCGTCCACATTCGGCTCCAGAAGAGGTATCAGCCGGACCTCGACCGCCATCTCTACGAGAACAGCCGAAAGGTCGAGCTGAAGCACGGGTCGATGCCGATGGTCTGCGTCATGCTAATGTGGCCGCCCGCCGAGGGTCCGGGGATGACCGGGCGCTATGAGGAGCGCGACGCGACAGGGAACTTGACTCACGTTTTCACCTACATGATCCAGAAAGCGTGGGAAGTACCGGCCGAGGACGTGATGCAGGGCCCGAGCACGATGATGATGGCGCCCCTGACACGAGGCGCCCGCGAGCGGATGCCCGAGATCGTGCGGATGATGTCCGAGAGGCTAAAGCAGACCCAGGCCAGGGCCGAGACCGTCGAGAAGCTCTGGACCACCGCCTACTGGCACATGGGGCTCGTCTGCGACGTGGACGAGGCCCATCGCGCCCTGGGCGACCTGTTGCCCGGAATTCAGCGTTCGCCCGAATATCTGACGATCAAGGGGCATGCCTTCCTCGAAGGGTACTCGGCCGCCCAGCATGAGGGCCGGCTGATGGCGGCCCGCGACCTGGTCCTGCGGCAGGCGACGGCACGGTTCGGGCACGACGGCGACGCCATGGCTTCGATTGCGCCCATCGACGAGCCGAGCGAGTTCGAAGCCCTGGCCGATCGAGTCCTGACGGCCGACAGCTGGACGTCGCTGATGGCGAGGTCAAACTCATAAGACGACACCCGAGGCCACGGCGATGCGGCGGCTCCGCGTGCGGATCACGATCCGGCGAATGATGATCGCCGTGGCCCTCCTGGCGGTCGGCCTGTGGGCCTGGCCGTTCGTCGAGGAGCTGATCTCCGATGACGGTCCCTATTCGGCAACTCGGAGGGTATTCAAGAGGTGGGATCTCGGATCGGTCCACTCGATCCGCGTGGATCTCCTCGAGGGCTCGCTTCAGGTCGTGGCGAGTGCGGACGGGAAAGTGGCAGCCGAAATCAACGCCGTATCGGTCACCTCCCGATCGCAACGGGTCGCGAACGGGGAACTGGAGAGGATCGATGTGAGCATCCGCCAGGTGGGCGACTCCGTCGAGATCGTCGAGCGAAGCACCTCGGTCAGCGGACCTTCCTGGCGCGGGTACATTCGCAACGCGGCCCACGTCGTCCTGATCGTCCCGGACGGCGTTCGCCTTGACCTCCAGGTGGAAGAGGGATCGATTCTCGTCGGAGGGGTCCGCTCGGGTGCCGGCCGCTGGCAAGGCCGCTTCGAAGCGGGAATGATGCAGAGCGAGCCGTCCGGACGATGAACCCTTCTCGAGTACCGCCTCAACTGCTCGCACTGCGATACGATCGCAGCGCGTGGTGGAAGAACCGACGGCTGGCCCAGAGCGAGAAGACCGTCGCGGCGATCGTGAAGCCGACCATCCGGACGTCGAGGGCGCGGACCATCACATTGGCCGGGACGTTCGACACCACCAGGATCGGGACCACGAACGTGAAGAACAGGCCCAGGGGCTCGGCCCAGCTCGGGCCGCGGAAGATCTCCTTCGGATACCGCGCCAGGCTGGAGAACAGCCACCACATCTCCATCAGGCTCTGATTTCGCACCATCCAGACGGAGACCGACGTCAGCATCAGCATGAAGGCATACGCGATCGCCGTGCCGCAGGCGAACGTGACCACGAACGCCGCCACCTTAACGAACGTCACGGGCCAGCCCATGGTGTTGAGCGCTATCCCCATCACCACGGCGCCCATCAGGACGTTCGGCGCCGTGCCCCAGTCGACCCGGCGGCAGGTGATCAGGAACTGCTCGTCGATCGGCTTGAGCAGCAGCCCGTCGAGGTCGCCCGTGCGCACCAGCTCGGCGAACTCGTTGCAGTTCTCGAGAAACAGCATCTCGATCAGGCCGTTGATCGCGAAGAAGCAGCCGACGAAGAACAGGTACTGCGACTCGTTCCAGTCGGCGATCGTGCTGGTGCGCGCGAAGACCACGCGGTAGAACGCCAGCAGGATCCCCAGCCAGATCACCTCGACCGACACCTTCACCAGGAAGTTGCCGCGGAACGCCAACTCGCGGCTGAGCGTGTACATCGCCAGGCTGCCGAACAGCCGCAGGTATCTCAGGATTCCGCCGACGATCCCCATCGCTCAACCTCCGAATGCGCTGTAGCGCCGCAGGCCCAGGCGGAACAGCACCCGCGACAGCACGATGAACGCCAGCGCCCAGAGCGCCTCGGCCAGCAGGCCCGTCCAGAGCGCCGTGCCGTGGATCTTGCCCAGGAACACGGCGGCCGGGAAATAGGCCATGTACTGGAACGGCAGCGCCTTGAGGATGCCGGCCCACGGCGCGGGCAGGAAATCCAGCGGGAGCATCTGCCCCGAGATGAAGAAGTTGAGCGTCATCACGATGTAGAGCAGCGACGTCACCTCGAGGAACCAGAAGCCGACCATGCCGACGCTCAGCTCGAAGAAGAAGCCGACGAGGAACGCCAGGACGAGCGACAGCGCGTAGGCCGCCAGCGTCGTCGCGTCGGGAAAGTGGTCGAAGAACCCGCGGCAGACGAAGAACAAAAGCGCATAGGGTAAGAAAGAGGTAACGATGTAAGCCACCTTGTGCGCCACGCGATAGGCCATGAGGTAGCCGATCATGTCGATCGGCTGGAGCAGATAGCGCTTCAGCGTCCCCTCACGGACCTCGCGGGCGATCCCGCCGGCGAGATTGGGCATGCTCGAGAACATCCGGCTGATGTGCGTCAGCAGCAGGTAGGCGATCATCTCGTTGTAGCTGAACACCCCGAGCCGGCGGTCCTGGCCGCCGGCCCCGACATAGATCGCCCGCCAGAGCAAAATCGTCGTGACCATCGGCAGGAACCGGAAGATCGTCGCGAGCAGGAAGTCGCCGCGATACGTCATCCGCTCGGCCAGCGAGACCCGCAGGATCGCGAGGTACTTGGCGTGGCGCGAACGCGGGCGAGGCGCGGACTCACCGGGCGGGGCATGTGGCGCGGGTGTCCCCGAAACCGGGGCCGGAGAATCGGGTCGGGCGGCGAGAGCGTCAGGCGGCGTCATGACCGGCGCGGGCCTCCTCGAAGACACGGGAGATGACCTCCTCGAGCGGCGGCTCCTCGACGCTCACGTCGGCGACGGAGTGGCGGTCGAGGACGGCCGCGAGGACCGTGGCGATCTGCCCGCGCCCGACCTTGACCTCGGCAAATGGACCCTCGAGCCGGACGACCTCGCCGAACCGGCCCAGGTCGTCGGGCGCATCGGCTTCGAACTGGAGCTTCACGAGCTTCGTCTCGCTGAACCGCTCGACGATCCTCGCCAGCGGGCCGTCGTAGATCAGGTGCCCGTGGTTGATCACGATCACCCGGTCGCACAACGCCTCGACGTCGCGCATGTAGTGGCTGGTCAGCAGCGTGGTCACGCCGCGGCGGGCGTGATAGTCGCGCAGGCACTTCTGGATCATGCCCTGCGCCACCACGTCCAGGCCGATCGTGGGCTCATCCAGCAGCAACAGCCTCGGCGAATGCAACAACGCCGCGATCAGCTCCATCTTCATCCGTTCGCCCAGCGAGAGCTCGCGCACCGCCTGGCGGGTCAGCTTCTCGACGCCGAGCAGCCCGGTCAGCTCGTCGAGCGTGGCGCGGAACTCGGCCGGTGGGATCGCGTAGATCTCGCGCAGGAGCTGGAAGCTATCAGCGGCGGGAAGGTCCCACCAGAGCTGGTTCTTCTGGCCCATCACCAGCGCGAACTGGCGGCGGAATGCGTCGGCGCGCTGCCAGGGGACATAGCCCAGCACCTTCGCCTCGCCGCCGGAGGGATAGATCAGTCCCGAGAGCATCTTGAGCGTTGTCGTCTTGCCGGCGCCGTTGGGGCCCAGGAAGGCCACCATCTCGCCGGGCTCGATCCGGAAGCTGATCCCGTCCACGGCCCGCACCTCGCGGTACTCGCGGCGAAACAGCCCCCGCATCGCGCCGAGTACGCCCGCCTGCTTCTGGGCGACGCGATACGTCTTGGTCAATCCGGCGGCCTCGATCATTTCTGGTTTCGTCCCTGGTCATTGGTCATCGGTCATTGGTTCCGTTCGGCACGAGGCTCTCCGGCGGGTCTGAGTGTTGAAGGAAACGGCGGCGCCCCGTGCCAGGTGACGGAACCGCGTCCTATCGCTTCTCGGGTTTTCGGACACGGATGTAATGATCCGTGAGCTGGGCGTGCAGGGTGGGCATCGGGACCTTCGGCATGTGGCAATTGAGGCAGTCGCGGGCGGGGTTGACCGGGCAGACCGTCCGCTTGCCGGCGGGCGGGGACGACGCGGCCGTCTTCGCATTCGCCCCTTCCTTCGGCGACGAGTGGCACGCGACGCACTTCGCCTCGTAGAAGGCGGCCGAGTGGCTGGCCTCGCGATGCGGGTCGTGGCACGTCATGCAGCTCAGCGCTCCATTGCTCTCGGTGTAACAGCGGCTGAACGTCATGGTGACGCCCGGCGAACGGACATAGCCGGGGTTCTCGGGGTCGCCCTTGATCTGCGAGGGAAGGCCGACGGTGTGGCACTCGGCGCACTGGCCGTTGGCCGTCGAGGCGGGCGTGCCCGCGGCGTTGACGATCGCGAAGTCAGTCGAGCCCTTGCGGTCCAGCAGCTCGCTGGTCACCGCCTGGACGTGGTTTCCGCCCGGCCCGTGGCACCGCTCGCAGCCGATGGCGCGGTCGGCCGCCTCGGGGCCGGCACCACCCTCGGGCGGCGGGTCGCGGAAGTCGCGCGAGCGGGTGACGTGGCAGTAGAGGCAGCGCACCACGCCGTCGCGGACGTCGATCTTCTGGCCGCGCAGGTCGTCGACCGTGTCGGAGTGCCCCACGTCGCCGGCCGTCGCACCCCAGCCCGAGCCGGCTGGCGTGTGGAAGTACGACACCCGCAGGGCGCGGTAGTTCCGCTCGTCGTCCCGCGCGATCATCGTGAGATAATGCTGCGGCGTACCGAACGCGTACTCGACGACCATCCGGCGCACCTGGTCGCCGATCCGGCTCGAGGACTCGATCGCGTCGCCCTTGCGCTCGATCGCGTGCGTGACCTTCGAGTCGTCGGGATCGACGACGGGCCGTTCGGGCCGCGGCAGGTCGAGCAGGTCCTTGCCGTGGTAGAAGGTCCGCGTGTGGCGGGTCGCGTCGTAGGCGCGGCTCTCGTCGCGGTGGCACGGAGCACACGCGGCCGAGCCGATGAACGGGGCCGGCTCGGGCATCAGCCGGTGCTCGGCGCCATAGTCGCCCGAGCGGGCCAGCGCCTTGCCGGCCTCGGGCATCCGGCCGAGCTGAAGGTAGGCCCGGCTCAGCAGCCATTCGGCCTCGCGGTCCGGCGTCAATTCGGGCGACGAAGACGAAACAGACGGGATCATCCGGAGCTGCGCCTCGGCGTCGGCCGGACGGCCCAGGCGCAGGAGATTTCGCGCCAGGAGCCGGCGGAAGTGGGCCGCGTCGAACAGGGCGCCGCGCGCCTCCGGCTCGCGCCTCAGGGCTTCGTCGAGCGCCGCCACGACGCCGGGCGGGTCGTCGACCAGCTCGCTGATCTCGCCCAGCAGGAACCGGCCGCGGGCCTCCCAGCCGGGCAGGTTCGACAGGCGACGGGCGCCGTCGAGCGCCTGGTCGATCCGCTGCAACCGGACCGAGAGCCGGGTGAAATTGTCGAGCATCTCGGCGTGGTCGGCGCCTGGCTTCTCCGCCAGGGCCTGCCGCCAGACCTCCAGCCCGGCCTCGAGCTGGCCGGTGCGGACGATCGCCAGTCCCTTGAGGAACGCGTCCTCGGGTTCGAGCGCGGCCTCGGCGCCGGCCTGGCCCAGGCGCCCGTCATAGATCGACAGCGCCGATGCGTCGCGGTCCAGGCGGACGAGGCAGCGGGCATACAGCCGCAGGATCCCCGGATCGACCGACCGGCCGCCGGCGTCCCGGATCTCGGCCCGCAGAATCTCGGCCGCGCGGTCCCAGTCGCCTCGCGCGTAGGCTTCGCGCGCCCGGGCGGCCGGTCCGGATGTCCAGAGGCCCCGGACCACGAGCGCCAGCCCCAGCGCGACGCCGAGCACCGCGACCGTCCCGACGATCCCCCAGACGGCCCGGCGCCGTTGTGGACTCATGCCCGGTGTGCCTCGAGCCAGGCCGGCGATTTCGCCCGCCTCCGAACTGGAAAGAAACCGAAGACCGAAGAGAAGACCAGGGACTGAAAACCGAAAGTCGAAAATCGAAACTAGATATCGATATCCTTCGCCGTATAAGCCTCTTCCATGATGAACTTGAACCGGGCCTCGGGCTCCTTGCCCATCAGGTCGCTGACAGTGCGGTCGGTGTAGGGCCGGTCGTCGTCGGGGACGACCACGCGCAGCAGCCGGCGGCGCGCTGGGTCGAGGGTCGTCTCGAACAGCAGGTTGGCCGGCATCTCGCCCAGGCCCTTGAAGCGGGTGATATTCGGCTTCGCGTTCTTCGGCAGCGAGGCGAGGATGCGGTCGCGGGCCGCGTCATCAGAGGCCCAGAAGGTCTCCTTGCCCCACGAGACCTTGTAAAGCGGCGGGCAGGCGAGGTACACCCGGCCGTCGGCGAACAGGCCCTGGACGTGCCGGTAGAAGAACGTCAGGAGCAACGTCGCGATGTGGTGGCCGTCGCTGTCGGCGTCGGTCAGCAGGATGACCTTCCCGTAGCGCAGCCGGGCCGGGTCGTACTGGTCGTCCATGCCGCAGCCCAGCGCGCTGATGATGTCGGTCAGCTCCTTGTTGTCGAGTACCTTGGCCTTGCCGGCCTGCTCGGCATTCAGGACCTTCCCCTTGAGCGGCAGGATGGCCTGGACGTCGCGGTCGCGGCCCTGCTTGGCCGAGCCGCCGGCGCTGTCGCCCTCGACGATGAACAGCTCGGAGATCTCGGGGTCGGTGCTGTCGCAGTCGTGCAGCTTGCCGGGAAGATTCAGCCGGCCGGAGATCGCCGTCTTGCGGCGCACCTGGCTGGCGGCGGCGCGGCTGGCCTCGCGGGCGCGGGCGGCCTGGATCACCCGCGCGGCGATCGCGTCGCCGACGCTCTTGTTCTTGAGCAAAAAGTTCTCGAGGGCCGGGCGGACCATCGACTCGACCTGGGCCTTCACCTCGGGGTTGTTCAGCCGCCCCTTGGTCTGCCCCTGGAACTGCGGCTCGTGCACGCAGACGGCCAGCACGGCGGTCAGGCCCTCGCGGATGTCCTCCCGCTTGATCTCCATCCTCTTCTTGACCAGGTCGTACGTTTCCATGAACCGGAGTAGGGCCGTGCCGACCGCCGAGAGCATCCCCAACTCGTGCGTACCGCCGTCGCGCGTCGGGATCGTGTTAACGAACGAGCGGACGTCCTCGTCGGTCGCCTCGGTCCACGACAGGGCGAGATGGCACCGCAGGCCGTCGTTCTGGTCCTCGCGCTCGAGCACGAAGGGCAGGGGGGCGACCCGCTGGTCCTTGCGCTCGACGTTGATCGCGTCGAGGAAGTCGGCCACGCCGCCGTCGTGGCGGAACTCGACGCTCGTCTTGTTCTTCTGGTCGACGAACTGGATGACCAGGCCCTTGTTGAGATAGGTCTTCACCTCGAGCCGCTCGGCGATCAACGCCGGGTCATACGACTGGTCGTTGAAGATATCGGTGTCGGGCGTGAACGTGACGCTCGTGCCCGAGCCGCGCGACGGCTCGCCCTTCTCGACGGGGCCCAGCGGCTTGCCGCGGCGGTAGCGCTGGATGTAGGTTTGACCGTCGCGGCGGACCTCGGCCGTGAGGGATTTCGACAAGGCGTTGACGACGCTGGCGCCGACGCCGTGCAGGCCGCCGGCGACCTTGTAGGCGTCGTTGTCAAATTTGCCGCCGGCGTGCAGCGTGGTGAAGATCACCTCGAGCGCGCTCTTGCCGGTCTTGGGGTGGGCGTCGACGGGGATGCCGCGGCCGTTGTCGGAGACGCTCATCGTCCGGCCGTCGTTGTGCAGGGTGACGACGATCCGGCTGGCGTGGCCGTTCATCACCTCGTCGACGGCGTTGTCGACGATCTCCCACAGGAGGTGGTGCAGCCCGGCCTTGTCGACGCCGCCGATGTACATGCCCGGCCGGCGACGGACGGCCTCGAGGCCCTCGAGGACGGTGATCGACTTGGCGGTATAGGTGGCTGAAGACATGGGCGGTTCCGGGTATAAAATCTTTCGATACGTCGAATGGCCTCAATACATGCCAACGCGGTTCGTCACGAACCGGCGTCCTTCGCAACTTCCGAGTGCGGGACACGCAGGCCGGTGATGAGCGTCAGGTCAACGAACTTCGAGCCGTCGGCATGCGCGACGAGGAGCACCCTGGGTATTCCGCCCGCGTGCCAGGCCACACTGTCGGGGTGGGTGATCCGCAACTCGCGCCCATCGGCCAGATGGATGGAGAACGGCTCGAACGGGCGCCGATCCTTGATCTCCTTGAGCTCTTCGATTCTGCGCATGCCAGTCCTCCCCGGGGCGACGATCAGGTAGACCAGATTTCGGTGCCGACCGGCAGGTCTTCCTTCCCGAGATCCTCGAGCAACACAAGGGGGGCATTCCTGTCGGGAGGCGCCCCCATCGCTAACTCTATGCCACCGATCCGCCGGCGGAGGGATGTCCCGTCGGGACGCCTGAGCTCAACCGGATCGCCGACGCCGATGCGTTCGGCGCCCGGCTCGATCCCCGGCCAGGCGATGAGGCCACGCCCCTTGATCAGGAAGCGGTCCTCGACCACGAGCAGCCGTCGCGACATCTCCGCCTCCATCGAGCCTACCTCGCCTCGGGCCCATCGGTCGACTCACCCTTCGCCCCGCCCGACTCGTTGAACTCCTCCAGCGACGGGATGGGCTCGGCCTCCTCAGGGAGCACGGCCTCGAGCGAGCCGCGCTGGAGGATGGCGTAGCCCTTGCCGCCGCGGGCGGTGACCGGGTACTTGGTGGCGCGGACGATCTGGGTGGCGCCGCGGTTGGTCCGCACGGTCAGGCCCTCCCGCTTCCGGTTGGCCAGCACGAAGCCGATCACGCGGTCCTTCGCCTCGAGGCGGATCGCCGCGACGCCGCGGGCGGCGCCCGAGACGATGTTCGCCTCGGTGACGGGGAAGATCAGCACGCGGGCCGAGCGGGTCGCCAGGCAGACATTCTCAGAACCGTCGGTCGCCTGCACGCCGACCACCCGGTCGTCCGGGAACGTCGCGTCGAGCCGGACGACGATCCGGCCCTTGCGGGTCGACACGGCCGACAGCGGCGCCAGGGCGAACCGCAGCACCTTGCCACCGGCCGTCAGGACGATCCCATACGGCGGCGGCGGGACGGCGGGACCCCCGGCCTCGCCGTTGGCCGAGGCGTGGCCGTCGCCATTCGCGCCGGCGGTGCCGTTGAGCTCGGCGCCCGGGGCCGCCTCGGGTTCGTCGCCGAGCAGCCGCTGGACCAGGCGCGGGCCGGTCTGCGGGTACTTGCTCGGGTCCGGCAGGCAGCGCGGGTCGTGGCAGATCACACCGACGATGTGCTCCTGGTCCTCGAAGGCGAACTGCTTCTGGATCGGCTCGCCGTGGCCCGTGGTCATCGGGATGTCGTTGACCCGCAGCGTGTAGCCGACGCCCCGGTCGGTGAAAAACGTGATCGTCTGCCTCGCCTTCGCGCGATACACCCAGCCGACCTTGTCGTCGTCGCGCACCCGGATGCTCGCCACGTCGGTGAACGACTTCTGCCGCTTGGTCCAGCCGTCGCGGGTGATGATCACCCAGGCGTCCTCGTCGACGATGTAGTCCTCTTCGCGATACTCCATCGGCGCGGCGGGGACCTCGAGCTTCGTCCGCCGGGCCTCGCCGAAGGTCTGCACGATCTGCTTCAGCTCGTCGTGGATGATCGCCCACCGCGCCGGCTCGTCGTCGAGGAGCTTCTGGATCTCCTTCGCCCGCTTCCGCTTCTGGGCCAGCTCGGCGCGGATGTCCTTGATCTCGAGCTTGCCCAGGCGATACAGCTTGGTCTCGAGCACGGCGTCGGCCTGGATCTCGGTCAGGCCGAACCGGGCGATCAATTTCGGCGCGGCGTCGGCCTTGCCGTCGCTGGCGCGGATGATCTGGATCGCCTCATCCAGGTTGTCGAAGACGATCGCGAAGCCTTCGAGGATGTGGATGCGATCGAGCAACAGCTTCAGCTCGTACCGTAGCCGGCGGGTGACGACCTCGAGGCGGAAATCGAGGAACTGCTGGAGGATCGTCTTCAGGTCGAGCCGGCGGGGGACGGCGACCTCGGCCCCCTCCGACGGCAGCAGGCACGTCAGGTTGATGCTGTAATTGATCTGGAGCGGCGAGTTCTTGAACAGGTAGGCCATCGCCGCCTCGGCGTTGGCCCCCGGGCGCAGCTCGAGCAGGATCTGCACGTCGTCGGTGCTCAGGTCCTTGACGTTGGTCAACTGCGGCACCTGCCCCTTGGAAATCAGCTCGCCGATCCGCTCGACCAGCGCGTCCTTCTCGATGCCGTAGGGAATCGAACGGATCAGGATCGCATTGGCGCGGTCGGGGTGCGGCTCGTACGTGCCGCGGAGCTTGATCGTCCCCTGGCCGGTCGCGTAGATCTGGCGGATCTCCTCGGCCGGGTTGAGGATCACGCCGCCCGTCGGGAAATCGGGGCCGTGGACCCGCTTGAGGATTTTCTCAAGCGACATCTCGCGGTCGTCCAGAAGCGCGATCAGGGCGTTGCACACTTCCTTCAGGTTGTGCGGCGGGATGTTGGTCGCCATGCCGACGGCGATGCCCGAAACCCCGTTGACCAGCAGGTTGGGATACTGCGCCGGCAAGACGATCGGCTCGTCGGCCGTCGAGGCGTAGTTCGGCCGGAAGTCGACCGTCTGCTCGCGGAGCTCACTCAGGAGCGTGTGCGCGATCGGCGTCAGGCGGCACTCGGTGTACCGCATGGCCGCGGGCGGGTCGCCGTCGATCGAGCCGAAGTTCCCGTAGCCGTCGACCAGCGTCGCCCGCATGCTGAACGGCTGCGCCATCCGCACCAGGGCATCGTAGATCGACTGGTCGCCGTGCGGGTGATACGTCTTCATCACCTCGCCGACGACCGCCGCGCATTTGATATAGCGCCCGTCCGCCGTGACGTGCAGGTCGTGCCACATCGCATATAAAATGCGGCGCTGCACCGGCTTGAGCCCGTCGCGCACGTCCGGCAGCGCCCGCGACGTGATCACGCTCAGCGCGTAGTTGAGATACCGGGCCCGCGTCGCCTCGGCCAGCGCGACGTCCTCGATCACGGCGCTGGACCGGCCGGCTCCGCGCCCGCCCCGGCCTTCCCCACTCCCTTTGCGCTTCGCCATCGTTCGCGTCCTACCTCAGCTCACATCCCACGCGGTCCGCAACGATTCCCGGCCGTCCCCCACTCATACAGACCCTCAAAGGCCCCTTCCGGCAATCCCAGTTTCTCTTCCCGCTAGTGTATTGAAGTATACCATACCGCAAGGCGGCTGCGCGATCAATCCGGCGGTCCGGGCGGCATCGTCCGGCGGAACCGAGAGAACGCGGGGTCGGGTCCCTGGCTGCAAGTCCTTGGCCGGGATCAGAATGTAGTCTGCCGAACTGCGATGGAAACGGCAACAGGACTCGGCGCGACGGGGCCATTCCACGAACCCAAATGCGTGATCGTGGCGAGGCCGAGACCCCTTGAGGAATCCCGCCGCCCGATTCAATCGGGCTCGATCCCCAGCTCGCGAAGCTTCGCCGCGTAGGCCGCGGCGCGCCGGGCCTGCTCGTCGCGCTGGCGGGCGGCCTCCTCGGCCTGGCGGGCGGCTTCCTCGGCCCGGTGGGCAGCCTCATCGCGCTGACGCGTGACCTCCTCGGTCTGGCGGGCCGCGGCGTGGTAGTCCTGGTTCAGCTCCTGGAAACTCCGGAACCGCTCGCCGTCGGGCCCGAGGATCGTCAGGTTGTCCGCGCCTTCTCCCGGCAGGAACCGGATACCCAACCGTGGGCTGACGAAACCATCCATCCGGTCGATCTTCCGCAGCCGGCCGCCGCGGCGAAGATAGCCCTCCAGGTCGCCGGTGTCGGGGTCGTAGATGTAGTATTCCTCGACCCCGTACCGCTCGTAGAAGTCGAACTTCCGCTGAAGCTCGGCGGCACGATTGCCGGGCGAGAGGACCTCGAAGACGACCTGCGGCGCGATCCCGCCTTCTTCCCACTGCCGGTACGACCCGCGCCGTCCCTTGGGCCGGCCGAAGGCGATCAAGGTATCAGGAGCCATGCGCTCCGTGGGCACGCCCTCAACCGGATACCACAAGAGGTCGCCGGCCACAAACACGTCAGGATCGTGCCAGTAGACCGCCTCGACCCCTTCCTTGATCGTGACGATCCACTGGAACTGCAACGTGTTCTCGGCCATGGGATTCCCGTCGCTATCCGGGTATTCGACCGCGGGCCGGAGCGGCGGTTGGGTCGCGGTGGACATGATCGTCGGGTCCTCCGGGACGATCGGAGAATGAGGCTTCTGCCAAGATTATGACATGACTCGTCCCAGGTGGCCAGCCGACCACCGGCGCAGCGGCCGACCGGGATGGGCGCAAGCGAGCACTCCGTCGCGGGACCAGGGCCGGCTCAACCCGCGATGATCACGCCGCGGGCGTGGGGCAGGATGGTCAGGGTGACCGTTCCCGGTGCGAGCGAGCCGGCGGCATGGAGGGTCTGGACGACGGCGACGGCGCCGTCCGGGTTGAACACGATCTCGCCGCCCCAGGCGAACTTCGGATGGCCTTTGAGGACGAGTTGCACCGTGCCGCTCGACTGGCCGTGGACGATCCGGAAACCCACGGGATGGACGGCGCCCCGGTGACGGGACCTCGTCTGCTGGAGTACCAGGTAATTGGCCGGATCCTGGGCCGCGGCGAGGTTCAGCGAGGCGCCAAGCGCGAGCTGGAAGCCGACGAAATGCCGGTGGCGTCCCTTGCCGATGTCGATCGACTGGCCGCCCAGGATCGCCGGCCCGGCCGGCGGGCCGGGATCGCCGGTCGAAGCCGGTTGCAGGCTCATCAGGACCGGCCCGGTGGGCCCGCTCGGTCCTCCACTGCCCTGCGTCCCGGCCGGCGGGTCAGTCGGCGGGAGCGGGTCGACCACCGGCGGCGGTGGCTTAAGCACGACGACGCCAATGCTCGCGCCCATGCTCTCGGTGAACCAGATATTGCCGTCGGGGCCGGCCGCGATGCCGGTCGGCGCGGTGTTGCGCCCCGGCGTGGCCAACTCGGTGATCGAGCCGGTCGCCGGGTCGATCGCGCCGACCTGGCTCGCGCCGGACTCGGTGAACCAGATATTGCCGTCGGGGCCGGCCGCGATCCCCCAGGGCCGGGCGCCCGCGGCCGGCAGGGCGTATTCGGTGATGGCGCCCGTCGTGGGGTCGAGCTTGCCGATCTGGCTGGTACTGTACACGGTGAACCACAGGTTGCCGTCGGGGCCGGCGGTGATCGCCTGCGGCTGCGCCGACCCCGAGAGGAGCGGATACTCGGTGATCTGGCCGGTCGTCGGGTTGATCTCGCCGATCCGGTCCGCCCTGGACTCGGTGAACCAGATGTTGCCGTCGGGGCCGACCGTAACGGAGGTCGGCTCGGAGTCCGGGGTCGGGATGGGATACTCGGCGATCTTGCCCGTCACCGGGTCGATCGAGGCGATCGTCGACGCGCCTTCCTCGGCGAACCAGAGCAGCCCGTCCGGCGCCGCGGTGATGCCCATCGGATCGGTGGTGACCGCGGCCAGAGGGATCTCGTAGATCGCCCCGGTCTTGACGTCCAGCATGCCGATCTTGCCGACCCGCTGCTCGGTGAACCAGATGTTGCCGTCGGGGCCGACCGCCAGGCCCGTCGCATACACGGAGGCCGTCGGAATCGGGGTGGCGGAGACGGCATGCGTGGCCGGATCGATCGACGCGACCTGGTTGCCGCCCTGCTCGAGGAACCACATCTGCCCGCCCGGGCCGGGAGCGATCGCGAAGGGACCGGAGGCCGCAGTCGGCAGGGGATACTCGACGATCGTCGCGAGCAGCCGGCGGCCCTCCAGGGGCTCGACTTCCGGTCGGCGCCGGGTCGAGTTCGGCCGAGGGCACTCGCATTTCCGACGAGCCCGCCCAGCGAAGTTCGCCGGCCGCCGCGCAACGGTGCGCTGCCACATGACGGAGTCTCCCGAACTCGACGCAGAGAGGGGACGAGGGACGGACAGGCCCGGCCCCGAGGTTCGGCCTCCGCCGTTTCAGCCGGCCCGGATGCATCGGGGACAACCGACCGGACGGACACCGCGGAGCCGCTCGGAACTGAAACAACAATATATACCTCGCCCTGGCCGTAGAAAAGGGCCAACCAGGCCAGATCGGGAAAATTATGCTGACTTCAACGGGTCTTCGCCCTATCCCTCCTGCATGCGAGACTCGTGGCGATCAAGCTCGATCCAGGGGCCGCGACTGCGGAAGGTGGGCAGCGGCAGGCGACCGGCCAGCTCGACGGCGGCTTCGAATGCCAGGTCGTCGCGGCGGCCGGCGATCCCGCGGAAGATCGTCAGGCCCCGCGACCGTGCGAGGATCTCGCGACGCGTGCGGCCCTCGGGAGCATTCGGCCAGGGACCGTGCTGCTCGCGCCAGTCGAAGAACGACGGGAAAACCCGGGTGATGTACGTCCAGTAGTCCGGGTTGTCGGTCTGGACGAAGAACGCCCCTCCGGGCGCGAGCGCCCGGTGCACTTCGGCCAGGAACCGAGGGGTCAGCACGCGACGGTGCGCCTCGCGGCGGTCGTGATAGGGCTGGGGGTGGTAGAGATGGATCTCGGCGACGGTCGCCGTGCCGACGTACCGCTCGACGAAGGTCTCGGCGTCCTTCACCGCGAACCGGGCGTTATGGAGCCCGCGTTGATTGGCCCGACGGGTCGCGTAGCGGATTACCACCGGCAGGAGGTCCACGGCGAAATGATCGTGGTCCGGCCGGGCGAGGGCACTCGAAAGCGTGAACCGCCCGTTGCCGCAGCCGAGGTCCAGGACGATCGGCGCCCGTCGGCCGAAGATCGCCTCCCAGTCGAGCGGCCCGGCCTCGGGCAGCCGCTTCACGGCCGTCCGGGCCCACTGCGACCGTGGCAGGATCCGCCCCGGGATCTCGACCCCCAGCTCGTATTCGACGGATCCCTCGCTCATGCGTCGCCTTCCCGCGGACGTGGTCTCGGCGTTATTCTGGGGTTATTGTAAGGGACCCAGGCGGAACAGTCAGCCGGGCGGACGGACGGGCGGAGAGGAGCACGAGGCATCATGCCGGAATCAACGATCATGCGGGCGCTGATGGACGTCATCCGCGAGCGAGGGTCCCGCGCGGAAGGCGAGAAATCGTACGTCGCCAGCCTGATGCGCGGGGGCGTCGCGAAGATCGGGGCCAAGATCGTCGAGGAGGCCGCCGAGGTGGTCGAGGCCGGCGACGAGCCGGACGAGGCCGGGCGGACCCATCTCGTCAAGGAGGTCGCCGACCTGGTGTTCCACGCCATGGTCCTGCTGAGCTACCGCGACGCCGACTGGGCCGACGTCGAGGCGGAACTGGAGCGGCGCTTCGGCACGAGCGGCCTGGCCGAAAAGGAATCACGCGGCCGATCCTCCTGACGCGCCGGGGTGTCTGGCGTATCGGGCGGGCGACGGTATGCCAGTATGAGAGTAGGTCGGGCATTCTTGCCCGACGGGGCCTGAGCGTCGGGCAAGAATGCCCGACCTACTTGATGATGTTGCCTACCGGCGGAATCTGTGCTCTGGAGACGCGATGGGCGAGCGGCAGCGGGTCGTACTGGCGATGAGCGGCGGGGTGGATAGCTCGGTGGCCGCCGCGCTCCTGAAAGAACAGGGCTACGACGTCCTGGGGCTCTTCATGCGCACCGGCGCCCACGCCGCGGACGAGGAGCGCCGCGCGAAGACCTGTTGCAGCGTGGCCGACGCGCTCGATGCCCGCAACGTCGCCGACCGGCTGGACATCCCGTTCTACGCGCTGGACTTCGAACGCGAGTTCGCGCGGATCGAGGACTACTTCGCCGACGAGTACCTCGCGGGCCGGACGCCCAATCCGTGCGTGATGTGCAACATCTGGTTGAAATTCGGCAAGCTCTGGTCGTACGGCAAGCAGGTGGGCGCCGACTTCGTGGCGACCGGCCACTACGCGCGGATCGCACGCGCGGCGGACGGCACGCCGAGGGTCGCGCGGGCGGTGGATCGCTCGAAGGATCAGTCCTATGTGCTCTCGGGCCTGAGGCCCGAGCTGCTGGAGCACGTGCTCTTCCCCGTCGGCGGCTTCCCCAAGGCCGAGATCCGCGAGCGGGCGCGGGGACTCGGGCTGCCGGTGCACGACAAGCCCGACAGCCAGGAGATCTGCTTCGTGCCCGACGACGATTACCTCGAGTTCGTCCGCGGCCGTCGCCCGGAGCGCGGCGACACGAGCGGAGCGATCATCGACGAGCAGGGGACCGTCCTGGGCCGGCACGACGGGATCGAGGCGTTCACGATCGGCCAGCGCCGGGGGCTCGGCGTGGCATTCGGCGAGCCTCGATACGTGGTCCAGATCGAGCCGGCCGCACGCACGGTCACGATCGGCCCGCGCCAGTCGCTCGAGCGGCCCGGCCTGGTCGCCTCGCGGTTCAACTGGCAAGGGCCCAGGCCGTCTGGCCCCACGCCGTGCCTGGCCCAGATCCGCGCGCGGCACCAGGCGGTCCCCGCGACCGTCGAGCCGCTGCCCGACGCCGGCGCCCGGGTCGTCTTCGACGTCCCCCAGCCCGCCGTCACGCCAGGCCAGGTGGTCACCCTCTACCAGGACGACCTCGTCCTGGGCGGCGGCTGGATCGAGCGAGCCTGCTGAATCAGGCCGCGGCCTCGGACCCCGGAGCCAATGCTTCCCCGTCGCGGCCTGCCGACCCGCCCATCCCGCGACACCGAACTGTCCGGTCAGGTCCGGCCGGACCGGACCGGCGGAAAAGACGACCCGCGTCCCATCTCGGGTCCCCGCCGCGTCACCGTCTGGCGTTCGCGAGCGGGCGAACGGCCGTAGCGTGCGCGGTTGCCAGCCCGACACCTCCAGGTCAGCCTCGTGACGACCTGGACCTCAGTGTCCGGGAAAAACCACGAAACCTCGTCGGACCCGCGGGGCCAGTCGAGCGGGCCCGGCAACTTCTGCGGTGCGAGGATCCGTCGCCGGACCAGGTCGCCGCCGCGACCGATCCATGATACGGCCGCCGGGGGCCAGGTCGCCCGGGACAGCCGGCCCGGCTCCGCCCCCTGGGCCACCGGCCCCTTCGACCTACTCGAATGGCCACCAGGTCTCCGGCCACGATCAGAAGGTCCGCGCCAGGGCGAACATCGACTGCCACGCGTAGGGCTGCGGGCCGGCGACGGGAATGAGAGCGCAGCCGAGCACGTACCACTTCTGCTCCCGGTCCAGGGCGAACCGCAGGCCCGGCGCGATGTAGACGTCGGTGATGTGGTCCTTGCGCCCCAGGACGTCCGACAGGGTCGTGACCGACACGTGGACGGTCAGCTCCTTGAAGATGCGCGCGTCCTGGTCGGTGAGATGTCGGCCGATCGCCAGATTGTTGAAATACACGCTGGTGGCCGAGTGGCGGCCGGTGTCGATGTTCATCCCGGTCGCCCCGCGCACCGCCCAGTTCCGGGCGAAGTTCCACCAGAACTCCGTGGACGGCGTGATGAAGTTGACGTCGTTGCCGTTGACCGTCTGCCCGGTGGGAGTCCGTTCCGTCAGCAGGGCCAGCAGCGTGAAGTTCTTCTGCTCGATCAGCCGGAACCGCTCGGAGATCGTCAGGTCGCCGAAGTTGCCGACGTAGTGGCCGGCATGATTGGGATTGGAGGCGATGAACGGGACCGCGACCAGCAGCTCCAGGCGCTGGTTCAGCGGCAGATAGACGTTATACGATGCCCAGTATTCATTGCCACTGCTCTGCGGCTTGGACGGCGCCCAGGGGACGGGGGTCAACAACAACCCCTCGCTGGTCGTCATACTGTTAACATAGGAGAAACTGAGCGAATTGAGCCGCACGAAGGCAGCGTCGGCGGCGCCGAACCAGTTCTGCCGGTAGGCCCCGTTGGATCCCGGCGGCGACCTGGCCCACGGCCTGTCCCAGCCCTCGGTGAAAAACGTCGACAGGCTCAGCGGTTGCCAGCCGTCCACGGAGGCGTCGCCGAAGATCGACTCGCGGATCACGTCGATCGTCCTCATCCGGGCCGGGGCGGATGGCATCTCCGCGACATACGCCGGCGGACCGGGCATCGCGGGGACAGCCGGCTCGGGCGTCCTGAAATCGTCCCCCATCGCGTCCGGGGCGGCGGCCGGGCCCGGCGCCGGGTCCGGCACAGGGGCGGAGAGAGAGGAAGGGGCGACCTGCTGCGCTCGAGCGACCATCGGGGCCGCACTCGCCAGGAACAGGGCAACCAGCCCGGCTTTCGCGAGTGCCAGAGGCTTCCGCGAGGACACACCCGCCATCGCTCAACTTTCCTTTCCGGCACGGCAATGAAGGAGAGCCTCGAACACCGCGAACGACGTGAGCGAGCGAGGTCGCTGATCCGAGTTCCCGAGCGCTCTCGGCTCAGGGATCGCGCGCATCGGGACAGGACGGCGTGCCCCAGCGACGGGCGCGAAGCGTCGGCGCGCGACGTCCGCCGGGGAGGATTCACCGGACGGGGCCGTGGCCACGTCCTCGTCGGCTCGTTGGCCCACCGCCCATCTATCGGCAGACTCGCCGCCATCGTCTTAATTGAAAAAGTCGACCCGACTTCGAGTGGTTCCGGCCGCCGCCGGCCGGGATCCGGCGCCCCTGACCCTCCCGCGGGCGGCCAGGCCGGGCCGGGCCGGCGTTGAGGGACGAGCTGCTGCCGCAGCTCGCCGCGGGCCGCATGCTCGCCTCGTTCGCGTTGAGCGAGCCCGGCGCCGGGTCGAACGTGGGCGGGATCGCCACCCAGGCCCGGCCCGACGGCCGGGGCGGCTGGCGGCTCCGCGGCCTGAAGCGGTGGAACTCCTCCTTGTGGGCGGGCGTGGTTAGCGTGTTCGCCCGCCTGGTCGAAGACCGCGGCCGCTCGCGGGGCTGACCGGCTTCGTCGTCCGCCAGGGGGCCCCGGGCCGGCTGACCTTGCTCCGGGCCCGCGTCGGCGATGCGGCGATCAACGCCGATCGCCTCGGGGGCTGGGGCGGCACCGCCCGGGGGGGCGTCGAGGTCCACGACTTTCCCTGCGACCACATGGAGATTTTCCAGGAGCCGCATTGCCAGGTCGTCGGGGCAGCCCTCCGCGATGGCCTCGAGCGGGCGGAGCGGGCGAGTTGCCCGGCCATTCGTCCGCAAGGATCCTGACCGGCTGCCCGCCCAGGCGTCGCCGATCTCCTCTGGGTTGGGCTTAGGTGGAATTTGGCGATTGGGATGACCTTGCCGACTGGCGAAAACTTTAAAAAAAATGAGAAAAATTCTAAATACATGGGTGACAACGAGATGCGTCGTTTTTTTCGGCGATTTTCAGAGGGAGGCCGTACAGAATTGGCGAACCTGATACATCATGGTAGATAGGGGAAGATAAAACGGGCGCCCGCGCGGACTTTCGGCCTCGAACGGCGTTGCCGAGTGCGTCGCGTCCCTCTGGTCCCATTCACGCGAGTCGATCGAGCAGGTCGAGGCCATCCGCCGGGCGTCAAATCCGTGCCATCCGAGGCTCGAGGCCCCGAAAACCTGCCACCAGGTGCCATCCGGTGCCAAAAGCCGGCCTTTTGGGGCCGAAAACCTGCCGGCCGGGGGCCGACAACCTGCCACCAGGCCCGAAAACCTGCCAGTCGGCGGGGTGAATCTGCCACCTTCGGGAAAAAACAGCCACCAGACGCGTCCCGCCGGCGCTTCGGGGACGATGCGGAGCAGGATTCCGCCGGCCGGAGTCGGCGAACCGGCCCGGACGTCTTCGAATGGGTGCAACCCGGCTTCTCGGCGTTGACCGGGTGCAATATAATCATGCAACCTGATCGCCGGGATGCCAACGCCCCCGGCCGATGCGAGAGTCGTGTCGCAGGGTTCGCCATCGCCACGAGTTAGAGCGACTTGCGACGAGACGGGGCACCGGGATGATGCGACAGATCGTCTCATCTGCCCCCCTGGGAGTCTCGTCGCCGGCGGGCCGCGAAGGGCGGTCCGCGCGATCGGGACGCCACGGCCGCCCGCGAGGGACGGCGCGAACGAAGGACGCCCCTCGAACCGCCCGGAGCAGGGACGCCGGCCCCGATGACCGCTCCCGTGCCGATTCGCCCCGCACCCCGATCCGCCCGAACGACCCGCTCCATGAGACCGACCGACCCACGATCCCGCATGCTCTCCCTGGTGACCCCTAAAACCAACCGATAACCGGGCCCTGACGGCCGATCCCGAGGGTGTGGACTGGAACATGGTTTTCGACCCGAAATTCATCCGGAACTTCTCGATCATCGCCCACATTGACCACGGCAAGAGCACGCTGGCCGACCAGCTTTTGCTCCAGTCGGGCGCGATCACCCAGCGCGAGTTCCGCGAGCAGCTCCTCGACGACATGGACCTGGAGCGCGAACGAGGCATCACGATCAAGGCCCGGGCCGTCGCGATCAATTACACGCTCGACGGCCAGACCTACGAGCTGAACCTCATCGATACGCCCGGGCACGTCGACTTCCACTATGAGGTCTCGCGTAGCCTGGCCGCCTGCGAGGGGGCCATCCTGCTGGTCGACGCCACTCAGGGCGTCCAGGCTCAGACAGTCGCCAATGCGTTCCTGGCCGCGAACGGCGACCTGGCGATCGTGCCGGTGCTCAACAAGATCGACATGCAGGCATCCCGGCCCGAGGCGGTCAAGGAAGAGATCATGACCAGCCTGGGCATCGACCCGGCCGAGGTGCTGGCCGTCAGCGCCAAGACCGGCCAGGGCGTGCCCGACGTCTTCCGCGCGATCATCGAGCGCATCCCGGCCCCGGCCGGCGACCCGAAAGCTCCCCTGCGAGCCCTGATCTTCGACTCGAAGTTCGACGACTACCAGGGTGTCGTCACCTATGTCCGCGTCGTCGACGGCGTCCTCCGACGCGGGCAGAAGATCCGGCTCATGGCCGGCGAGACCGAGTATGAGGTGACCGGGTTGGGCCGGTTCCGGCCCCGCGAGGTCCCCTGCGACGAGCTGGGCGTCGGCCAGGTCGGCTACGTCGTCGCCAACATCAAGCGGCTCTCCGACGTCCACATCGGCGACACGATCACCCAGGTCCCCGGCCCTGCCCAGGCGGCCCTGCCCGGCTATCAGGAGCCGGTGCCGGTCGTCTTCTGCGGGCTGTTCCCGGCGACACACAACCAGTTCGACGACCTGCGGACGGCGCTCCAGAAACTGGCGCTCAATGACAGTAGCTTCTCGTTCGAGCCCGAGAGCTCCGATGCACTGGGCTTCGGCTTCCGCTGCGGGTTCCTCGGCATGCTGCACATGGAGATCGTCCAGCAGCGCCTCGAGCGCGAGAGCAACCTGGCCCTGGTGCAGACGGCGCCCAACGTCACCTACGAGATCGTCACGAAGAAGGGCGAAACCCTGCACATCTCCAACCCCACCCGCATCCCCGACCCCGGCGACATCGAGGAGTTCCGCGAGCCGATCGCCCGGCTCAATTTCATCATTCCGTCGGACTGCATCGGCGCGATCATGCAGTTGTGCGAGGATCGACGCGGGGTTTACCTCAAGACCGAGTACCTCTCGACCACGCGTGCGATCCTGAGCTACGAATTGCCGCTGGCCGAGATGATTTATGACCTGTACGACAAGCTGAAAAGCGCGACCCGCGGCTATGGGACGATGGATTACGAGGTGATCGGCTACCGCGCGGGGGAGCTGTGCCGGCTGGACATCCTGGTGGGCGGCCAGCGGGTCGACGCCTTGTCGACGGTCGTACACCGGATGCATGCCGAGCGGCGGGGCCGCAAGCTGGTCAAGAAGCTCAAGGGGGAGATCGAGCGGCACCAGTTCGAGGTGGCCATCCAGGCCGCGATCGGCAGCCGGGTGATCGCCCGCGAGACGATCTCGGCGCTGAGGAAGAACGTCACCGCCAAGTGCTACGGCGGCGACATTTCGCGGAAGCGCAAGCTCCTCGAAAAGCAAAAGGAGGGGAAGAAGCGTATGAAACAGGTGGGGAACGTCGAGATCTCCCAGGACGCGTTCCTCGCCGTCCTGGACGACAGCGAGGATTGAGTCGTGTTGAGCCCGAATTCGCGGGCGGTTTGCAACCATCCAGCGGCGTAGAGTCGGGAAGGCTTGATGCAAGGTCCCCCTCCGATCGTCGATGGCGAGGCCGGACGGCCCTCAGGGCCGCGGGCGGGTTTCTTGCGCCCGATGGTCGAGCTACTGGTGACATTGAGCCTCTGCGTGATGGTGGCGCGGACGTTCTCGGCCGAGGCGTACGTGGTCCCGACCGGCTCAATGGCGCCGACCCTGATGGGCTGGCATCGCGAGATCGTCTGCCCCAACTGCCAGTACCGCTTCGATGTGGGGATCGACGAGCAGGGGCATGCCGGGCGGCCGGTCTGCCCGAACTGCGGCGAGAACCGGCTGGACGGCGTGCCGGGCGTCGAGTGCGGCGGCGATCGTGTGCTGGTGCAGAAGTTCCTGTATGACTTCCGGCCGCCCAACCGGTGGGAGGTCGCCGTGTTCCGCTACCCCGGCGACCCGTCGCAGGCCTATGTGAAGCGCGTGGTGGGCCTGCCGGGCGAGTCGATCCGGATCGCCGATGGCGACGTCTACGCCGACGGCCGGATCCTCCGCAAATCGCCGGAGGATCAGCGTGCGATGCGGATCCTCGTGCACGACAGCCGCTTCGTGCCCCGGGACGCCGATCGGTTCCCTCGCTGGGTCTTCCGGTCGGGCTGGGGCTACCGGTCGCCGGCCACCGGCTGGTCGCGGACCGATGACGGCTTCGTGCACCACGCCCGGCCGGGCGTCGGGCCGGGGGACTGGGTGATCTACCGGCACTGGGACCCGGCGCATGGGAAGTACGGCCCGGTCCGCGACTTCTACGCCTATAACGGCGGCGACCCGCCGGCGGACAATGAAGTCGCCGACCTGGGCCTCGAGGGGCATCTGACGCTCGACCGCTCGGTGGATGCGCTGTCGGTCGCCCTGCGCTCCGGCTCGGACCAGTTCACCGTGCGTATCCCGGTCGGGCTGGGGGGCGAGGTCGAGCTGGTGCGCAACGGCGTGCGGGTGCCGATCTCCGAGCGGCCCAACCCGTTGCGGGACGAGGCGGCGAGCTGGCCGCGGGCAGTGACCCTGGAGGCCTCGGTCTTCGACCGCCGGGTGATCGTCGCGCTCGACGGCCGGCTGCTGTTCGAGCCTTATGACTACGAGAACCCGCGGTCGGGCCCGAGCGTTGGCGAGATCCCGATCGGCGTGGGCATCGACGGGGGCGAGGCGGCGATCGGCGAGCTGCGCATCTTCCGCGACGTGTATTACACCGGCACGCTGGTCAACATACCGCGCCTGGGGCATGGACTGCGGTCCTCGGTCCAGCTAGGAACGGACGAGTATTTCGTGCTGGGGGACAACAGCCCGGTCTCGAACGACTCGCGGTTCTGGGGCGATCGCCCGGTGGTGCCGGGTCCGATGCTCCTGGGCAAGCCGTTTCTGGTGCACCTGCCGGGCGAGGTGGTACCGCTGCGGGTGTTCGGCCGGTCGGTTTGCTGGGTTCCCGACCCCCGGAGGATCCGTTACATTCGATAAACTGCCGCCACGCCGCGCCGGACGGGCGAGGGCGGGCGCGACCGGGAATGCCGGCCCGGGCCATGGGACGATCGGGTCGCGTCGGACGAGAAGAAACGAGGAGAGGAAAGGGAACAGCCAACGATGGGACGGTCCCCCGCCACGCTACCAGCCGCCGCCACCAAGCCCAGGGCCCCCGCCGCCCGCCGAGACGAGCCCCAGCCCCGCGAGGGGTATCGGGATACCGTCGAGGCGATCGTCGTGGCGTTCATCCTGGCGCTTGTGGTCCGGGGGTTCGAGGCCCAGGCGTTCGTGATCCCGACCGGCTCGATGGCGCCGACCCTGATGGGCCGGCACAAGGAAATCGCCTGCCCGCAGTGCGGCTTCACCTACGCGGTCAACGCCTCGGAGGAATCGAATCCGCAGTCGATCTCGTCGGGGCTGTGCGTCAACTGCCGGTATCAGGCCCTGGGCCTGGAGGACCAGCCGAGCTTCAAGGGGGACCGCATCCTGGTGATGATGTTCCCCTACGACCTGCCCTTCTTGCCCGGCAGCGGCCCGCCGGAGCGGTGGGACGTCGTGGTCTTCCGCTACCCGGAGGAGCCCGAAGTCAGCTACATCAAGCGGCTGGTCGGCCTGCCCGGCGAGGTGATCCGGATCGCGCACGGCGACGTCTACATCAAGGCGCCCGGCTCGGACGCCTTCACCCTGGCTCGCAAGCCCCTGCGACACCAGTCCGCGATGCAGATCAGCGTCTACGACGACCGCTACCGCCCCAGGGCGCTGGCTGGCAGCCGCGAATGGGCCCGGTGGCGCCCCGTCGTGGCGTGGACGCCCGCCGGCGAGGGCGAAAGCCGGTTCTCGGCCGAATCCACCGGCGGCTCGTGGTGCGAGCTGCGCTACCATCACCTGGTGCCCGACCCCGAACAGTGGGACGCCATCCTGGGCGGCCGTGACCTGCCCCGCCCGCCGCGCGAGACGCTCGTTACCGACTTCTATTCGTACAATACCAACCTGCCCCGCAGCCTCTCCGACCTCGTCAGCGATTTGCATTACGACCAGGAGAACGCGTGGATGCAGCCGCACTGGGTGGGCGACCTGACGCTCGAATCCACCCTGGAGGTGAAGTCCGTCACGCCAGGCGGCTCGGTCCGGTGGGAGCTGGTGGAGGCGGGGATCCCGCATCGCTGCACGGTCGACCTGACCTCCGGGAAGGCGACGTTCACCCGCGGCAGCGAGGTGCTGGGGCAGGCGGAGACGCCGATCCGCGGGCCGGGGACGTACCGCGTCGTCCTCGCCAACGTCGACGACCGGATGACCCTGACCGTCGACGGCCGCGCGATGGGAGGATCGGGCTTCACGTATGAGACCGGAGCGGCCAACCCGGTCCCGACCGCCGCCGACCTGACGCCGGCGGCGGTGTCCGTGCGGGATGCGTCGGTGGCCGCGAGCGACCTTGTCCTGAAACGCGATATCTACTATACCCAGTATCCCGGCCGGAACGATTATGAAGAGGTCTGGGACGACAGGCGGCCGGGGAGCCCGGTCGAGCTGTTCGACTTCCTCTCCGACCCGACGAGGTTCGGCGGCCTGGCCCGGCTGAAGTTCCACGACTATCCGGTGGGTGGCGACCGGTTCTTCATGCTGGGGGACAACAGCCCCCGCAGCAAGGACAGCCGCGGCTGGACGACCATCGACGCCGAGTGGGACACCACGAGCAATCGCGAGGCCTGGGAGGTCCCCAGGACGAACCTCACCGGCAAGGCGTTCTACGTCTACTGGCCCCACGGCGTCCCGTTCGGCCCCGAGTCGCTGAGGGTCGGCAGGGACCTGCGGCTGCTGTTCCGGCCCTATATCGAGCGGATGAAGTGGATTCGCTAGGAAGCTCTCACAAGACGGGGACAGGCACCCCGAAGACTCGGAGCCAGTCCCCTTTTTGTTAAATCATGCAAGCCGGCCCGCCCCGTCCGGGGGCCCTTGGCCCAGGCGATCAGGGAGGATCGACCGATGCCCTTGCTCGAGGTCAGCGGGCTGGAGAAGTGGTATGGCCGCCGCAAGGTCGTCAACGGGGTCGAGTTCAACGTCGACCGCGGCGAGGTCGTCGGCCTGCTCGGCCCCAACGGCGCCGGCAAGACCACGAGCTTCCGCATGACGATCGGCCTGATCGACTCCGACGGCGGCAAGGTCGTCTTCGACGGCAAGGACGTCACCCGCTCCAAGATGTACCTGCGCGCCCGCGCCGGCATGGGCTACCTGCCGCAAGATAAGAGCGTCTTCCGCCAGCTCTCGGTCGAGGACAACCTGATGGCGATCCTCGAGACGCGCAGGGACCTGAACCGCAAGCAGCGGATCGACCGCCAGAATGAGCTGCTCGACCAGTTCGGCCTGACCAAGATCCGCAAGACCAAGGCCAACCGCGTCTCCGGCGGCGAGGGGCGCCGGCTCGAGATCGCCCGCTGCCTGATCACCGAGCCCAAGCTGATCATGCTCGACGAGCCGTTCGCCGGCATCGACCCCAAGACCGTCGGCGAGATCCAGGACCAGATCCGCGACCTGGTCGAGCGGTACAACATCGGCATCCTGCTGACCGACCACCAGTTCCGCGAGACGCTCGAGGTCACCGACCGCTGCTATCTGATCCGCGAGGGCCGGGTGTTCGCCTACGGCAACCGCGAGCAGATCCTCAACAATCCCGACGTCCGCCGCCACTACATCGGCGAGCGGTTCGACGTGGGCCACCTGCTCGATCGTCGCCGGCCGGTCTCGCTGTCGCACCAGTACCAGACCGGCCAGCACGCCGCCGCCACGGCCGAGACCGCCCCGGGCGCGGTCGAGGCCGCCGCGGCCTCTGCGCCCGCATCCGGTCCCGCCCCCGCGCCGACCGCGTCGGCGACGGCCACGGCCACCGCCGCCGCGGAAGGAGACAGCCTCGGTCCGCCGTTGCCGCCCTCGGCCAGGGCCGCCGCCACGGCGACCTCGATGCGCCCGGCTCCGTCCGCCGGCCCCCGGAAGGCAGCGGACGAACGCGACGACGACAGCTCGATGCTCCTGGGCTCGTTCATCACGACCGACGTCTCCTCGATCGACATCGAGTCCATCGGCCTTCAGTCGTCGATCGGCACCGACGCCAGCGACCTCCCGCCGCCACCCCCCCTGTCTGACGAGCCCGTGCCGGGCGTCTACGAAGAGCCGGGCCGCTGATCGCGCCGTCGCGTCTTTTCGCGTTTCGTCTCCCCTCCTCAGGTCTCCTGGCGGCCCCTCGCCCCGCGAGTTGACACCCGCGCCGGGCGACCTAGGTTACCCATGACGGCAGCGCGCGAGCCGGCCCGGGCATCGGCGCCCGGCCCCGACGCGGCTGCGTCGACGGCGCGGGCAGGGGCGCGGACCGGCCAGGGGATCGGCCGCGACCCGGTATGCGGGGCCTCGAGACGGTCGCCAGGACCGCCGCCAGCACCTCCGCGCGCCGTGGACCGACCGACCGCCGGAACGGGACCTCGAGGCGAGGCAAACACCATGGACGCGAAATCCAACACGCTCTTCTGCCAATCGCCCGTCGTCGCGAGTCGTTCGGAGTCGCCGGCGGCCCGCCATTCCTATTATCTCATCGTGATCCGCGGCGGGATGCCCGGGACGATGCTTCGCCTCGGGTCGGACGAGACCACCCTCGGCCGCTCGACCGAGAACACCTATGCACTCGACGACCTGACTGTCTCGCGGCGGCACGCCATCGTCCGGATCGACGCCGGCGGGCTGGCCACCGTCACCGACGAGGGGAGCACCAACGGCACGTTCCTGAACGGCAACCGCCTGAAGGCGTTCCGGCCGGTCGACATCGACGACGGAGATCGCCTCCAGCTCGGCAGCGGGGTCGTGCTCAAGCTGGTGCGGCTGGATGCCTCCGACGCGAGCTTCCAGCGCGAGCTCTTCGAGCGGACGATCCGCGACGGGCTGACCGGGGTCTACAACCGGGCGTATTTCCTCGACCAGGTCGGCGCGCTGTCGGCGCGACTGGAGGCCGAGGGCTCGGGCCTGGCCATCCTGATGATCGATGTCGATCACTTCAAGCGGATCAACGACCGGTACGGCCACCTCGTGGGCGATTCGGTGCTGCGGGAGGTCTCGTGCGTGATCCGCGAGGCGACCCGCGCCGAGGACCTGGTCGCTCGGTATGGCGGCGAGGAATTCATCGTCGCCCTGCCCGTCGGCTCGGCCGACGTCGCCGCCGGTCGCGCCGAGCGGATCCGCGCCGGCGTGGCGGCCCGCCGCATCCGCGCCGCGGGAGTCGACGCCGGTGTCACGGTCTCGATCGGCGTGGCCTATGGCCCGTCGTGCTGGCCGGTCGGCGAGGCGTCGCTCATCGAGGCCGCCGACGAGGCACTCTACCTCGCCAAGGCCGAGGGGCGCAACTGCATCATCCTCGCGGGTAAGCCCGGCTCCCGCTCCCACGAGACCCAGTCCGTCGAGATCATCACGTCGCTTTAGAACAGTTTTCAGTGTTCAGTGTTCGATCCCGGTCCCCGTGTTCGGTCTTTGCTCTTCGGCTCTTCACTCCTGTCTTCTCTGCGTCTCTGCGTGAAACTCTTCGTCCTTCCCGCATCTCTGTCCGGCACAGCCGAAAGCCCCGGCCTCGCGGACGAGCGGAGGACTGAACGACGCGACGGGAGAGTGGCGCATCGCCACGCGGCTGGCGGGCGGCTATGATCTTCGCGTGCCCGCGCGGCGAGTGAGCGGGCGGGCGATCGAACGGAGACGTCTGGCCAGGAGCGCGGCGATCACGCCGCGGGGGGTAAGACCGTGACGCAACCATCCACGTCTTCTTCGACGACGACCGGAGGCCCGGTCCTGCCGCCCTGGTCGCTGGGCGTCTGTAGCTGGAGCCTCCAGGTCAAGAGCATCCCCGAGCTGAAGGGCCTGCTGGACCAGCTCGGCATCAACGTCGTGCAGATCGCCTGCGGCGACCCGCACCACGCGAGCTGGGACGAGGGGGAAGCGATGCCGGAGGCGGCGCTGGCCTCGGGGATCGCGATGACTGGCGCGATGCTCGGCTTCCCGGGCGAAGATTACACGACGCCCGAGAGAATCAAGCGGACCGGCGGTTTCGGCGACCCGGCGACCCGGGCCGAGCGGCTGGAGCGGCTCAAATGGGCCCTCGAGCGGACCAGATCCCTGGGCCTGGCCGACCTGACGCTGCACGCTGGCTTCATCCCCGAGCCGGACGACCCCGGCCGGCCGGCCATGCTGGAGACCCTGGCACACGCCGGCCGGTTGGCGGCCGACGCCGGGATCACGCTGGCCTTCGAGACCGGCCAGGAGACCGCCGAGCTGCTCCGCCGCACGCTGGACGAGCTGAAGGCACCCAACCTGAAGGTCAACTTCGACCCGGCGAACATGCTGCTGTACGATATGGGCGACCCGATCCGGGCCGTCGAGATCCTCGGCCCGGATATCCGCTCGGTGCACGTCAAGGACGCGAGGCGCCCCCACACGCCCGGCCAGTGGGGCCAGGAAGTCCCGCTGGGCGAGGGCGAGGTGAACATCCCCGCGTTTCTCAGGGCGCTGGAGCGGGTCGGCTACCGCGGCCCGCTGGTCGTCGAGCGCGAGGTTGGCGACCAGGCCGCCCGGCTCCGCGACGTCGCGCTGGGGCTGGAGCGGCTGCGACGGTGGCGCGAGGAATGAAGGCGGGGCCGCGGGGTCGCAACATCGAGGCCCCCGCTGGTCGTGGCGTGCTTCTCGGTTCCAGTCTTCTCCACGAACCGTCGCCGATCCGGAGATCCGCATCCCCGGGTCGGCGTCCGGAATCCGGCTCGGTTTACCCGACGACCGAGTTGACCACCTGCGCCAGCTCGCGGCCGGCCTCGGTCAACGCGTAGAAGTTGTGCTTGCCCGACCGGCGCGGCTCGATCAGGCGACCGTGCCGCAGCAGCGCCAGGTGATGGCTGACCGCCGGCTGGCTCTGCGTCCCCAGATCGGCGCAGAGCTCGGTCACGTTGCGCTCTTTCTCGCTCAGAAGCATGAGCACCTGCAATCGGGTCGGGTCGGACACCTGCTTGAGCAATTCGGCGACGCGGCGGATCTCGGCGGTCGGCCGCGACCCGGCGGCGGAGGACTTCGACGACCGGGACGAGGACTTCGTCGTGGGAGGCATGGATTTCCTCTAAGTGGCTTGGCTGTCCGGGGTTCGGTCATGGGTGCGCCCGGCCCCCGGGGGGCCGGAACGGCCGTTTAAGGATCGCTACAGCTCATAATAGATTTATGCCTACCACCCGTCAAGACCTCTTGGAAGGCTCATTCAATTGAATTCTAGGATCGATGAACGGTTCCGTGCCGGCCGGGGGCGGTTGCATGGAGTTTGCGGGCACGCCGGCCGGCCGGGCGAGTTCCGCGCTTGTCGACGCCCGGCTTTGCCCGGTAGAGTGGGGCGTGTGCCCGAGACCCCTCGGGGGTGGGATCGCGGGCAAACTCCGACGGCGACGAGGGATCGAGCGAGCCATGACCCAGCAGACGACGCGACCTGATCGATCCGACCCGGCGCCCGCCGCCTATCAGCAGTGCATCAACCCGGCCTGCTCGGCGACCTTCTCCGTCAACGAAGCCCATTTCGCCTGCCCGGTTTGCGCCGACCTCATCGACGTGGTCTACGACTGGGACCGCCTGCCCGTCCCCCGCCGCCTCGATGAGTTCCAGGCCAAGTGGGCCGCCCGTTCCGATCCCCTCAACTTCTCCGGCGTCTGGAGGTTCCGCGAGCTCCTCCCGTTCGCGCCCCCCGAGATGGTCGTCACCATCGGCGAAGGCCAGACCCTCCTCCAGCCCGCCGACAAGGTCGCGCGCCACGTCGGCCTCGAGCCCGGCCGCCTCTGGCTCCAGTACGAGGGCATGAACCCCTCCGGCAGCTTCAAGGACAACGGCATGACCGCCGCGTTCACGCATGCGCGGATGGTTTCCGCCCGGCGGGTCGCCTGTGCCAGCACCGGCAACACCTCGGCCGCGCTGGCGGTCTACTGCTCGGCCACCGACTTGGGCTTCCGTGCCATTATCTTCATAGGTTCAGGAAAGATCGCGTACGGGAAGTTGGCCCAGGCCCTGGATCACGGCGCCCTGACGATCCAGATCGTCGGCGACTTCGACGACGCGATGCAGCGAGTGCGGCAGGTGGCCGATCGGCTGGGCATCTACCTGATGAACTCGGTTAACCCGTTCCGGCTGGAGGGGCAGAAGACGATCATCTTCCGGATCCTCGAGGCGCTCCGGTGGGAGGTGCCCGACTGGATCGTGGTGCCCGGCGGCAACCTAGGGAATTCGAGCGCCTTCGGTAAGGCGCTCATCGAGCTGAAGTACCTGGGGCTGATCGACCGGGTGCCGCGGCTGGCGGTGATCAACGCCGCTGGGGCGCGGACGCTCGAGGAGCTGGTGGGGCATCGGCGGCTGAGCTGGCGCGAGGGGCTCCCCGAGATGTCCACGGTCGAGGTCTACTACGGCCAGCTCGACTCCGAGAAGATCAAGGCCTCGACGATCGCGTCGGCCATCGAGATCAACCGGCCGGTGAACCTGAAGAAATGCTTGCGTGCGTTGCATTTCTGCGACGGGGTCGTGCAGATGGTCAGCGACCAGGAGATCATGGACGCCAAGGCGCGGGTGGGCGCGGGCGGCCTGGGCTGCGAGCCGGCCAGCGCCGCCAGCGTGGCGGGGGCGCGGCGGCTCCGCGAGCAGGGGATCATCGCACCCTCCGACCGGGTGGTCTGCGTGCTGACCGGACACCAGCTCAAGGACCCGACGGCCACCGTGGCGTATCACAGCGGCGACCGGGAGCTCTTCGACCAGGTGCTGGGCAGCCGGGGCGTCCGCCGCGCGGGGTTCGCCAACCGGCCGGTCGTCGTCGCGAACGACCTCGACGACATCATCCGCACCATCGCGCTGTATTCCGAGGCGGACCCGGGCGAGGCGCCCGCCTCACCTTGAGCGGCATCGAGTTGAGCCAAGCTAAATCCGGGACCGATCGGGGCGAGCCGAGGCGGACCGGGTGGGTCCAGCCGGCGGACGGATCCCTTCCCCGGGCCCGCGTCGCCGAACGTTCGTTCATCATTCGCCGCGAGATGAGAAGAGACGAGACGAGAAGAGAAGAGAAGGGAGCCGCGTGCCGTGTCGAAAGCTCAGGTCGCAATCGGGATTCACGGGGCGATGGGCAGGATGGGACTGCGGCTGATCGCGCTGGCGGCCGAGGACCCCGCGCTGCGGCTGGCCGCCGCGATCGACCGGGCCGGCCACCCCCGGATGGGCGGGGACGCCGGGCTCGCGGCCGGCCTGGCGGCGGCGGGCGTGCCTGTCACCGCATCCGTGCCGGCGGGAACGACGCTCGACGCCATGATCGACTTCTCCTCGCCCGAGGCTTCGGTGGCCATCGCCGGCTGGTGCCGCGAGCACAGCGTCCCGCTGGTCGTCGGCACGACCGGACTCGAGCCCGCCAGCCGCGCCGAGATCGAGGCCTGCTCCGCGAGGATCCCGGTCCTGATCTCGCCCAACATGAGCCGCGCGGTCAACCTGCTGATGAAGCTCGTCGGCGAGGCCGCGCGGGTGCTCGGCTCGGCCGCGGACGTCGAGATCATCGAGCGGCACCACCGGACCAAGAAGGACGCGCCCAGCGGCACGGCGCT
>DAIDHB010000303.1 GCA_027452145.1 Planctomycetales bacterium | reverse complement strand
AAAGTAGGCCGTAAATCGCCTGTGGCTATGAACAGTCGGCCGAGTCAGCTACGATCAACCAACGTGTCTGAAACCCGTGAGAATGGTGGCTGGTTTTGAAGCGCCCACGAGTGGCTGGTTTTGAAGCGCCCGGTGACACGGACGAGAGAGGAGGCCGCGGCGCAGCTCATCGAAGCGTGGAAGAAAGAGGGGGTCGAGCGCCCGAAGGATTTCTTGATCATCGCCCAAACGAACGCCGAGGTTGACCGGCTAAACAGAGAAGCCCAGGCCGCACGCAAGGATGCGGGTCAGCTTGGGTGGCGTCACGTGAAGGTCGGCTCGGGAGAGACCATTCACGTGGGAGACCGGGTCCTCTTCACGGAGAACCGGAAGGACATTAGCCCGCTTCTTCTTAAGAGCCAGTTTGCGACCGTGACCCACATCGACATGTTGACCCGAAAGGTCACAGTCGAAGTGGACGGCGAGAAGCCGACCATTGGCGAGCAGGTGAAGCACCACGCGACGATGCTCGTAAGGACGGCACTCAACAGCATCCACGCGCAGTACCACCTCCCGATAACGAAGCTCACGAACAAGGTCACGTTCTCACTCCGGGACTTTAGCGATCTGCGGCTTTCGTACGCGGTGACCACGCACCGGAGCCAATCGATGACCTTGGACCGCGACGTCTACATTCTCGCGGGAGGCTCGATGCAGAGCTTCGAGATGGGCGTCGTGCAGCTCAGCCGAGCGAGGAACCAGAGCCACATCTTCATGGACAAGGAGACGGTTGGCGCAGGGATCGAGGAGCTCGAGCGGCAGATGAAGCGAAGCCACGAGAAGACCTCCGCGCACGCGGTCGCGCCGGAGAACGGGCTCGAGCAATCGCTTCACCTCTCTCTTTGAAGCGCCACGCGCCAAGGAGGCGCGCGCGTAGGGCGCGATCTGTCACACCTGCTCACCGCTGATGATGAAATCTGACGGCGGGCCGCAGGTCTTTGACGGAGCGACCCATGACAGACGAACAGAAACACGCCCCCGCGAAGAAGTTCACGAGGGGCAGCATCGAAGCCGCCGTGTTCGAGAACCAGAAGGACGGCAAGACCTGGCACAATGTCAGTATCGCCCGCCGCTACAAGAATTCGAGCGGCGAGTATCGCACGGCGAGCACCTACGCGTATGCGGACCTCGTCCAAGTTGCTCGCATCGCCGAACAGGCTGAGGCGTGGATAGCGGCGAGGCTCGAGGAGCTAGGCACGAAGGCCCCGACCCACAACGATGACGAAGTCTTGTGAGGGGGGCTGACCATGGACAACGTGATTTTCTCGTACACGCGGGCCCAGGCCATCGCAGACGGCGTGCTTGTTGACGTCTCGAAGCTTGCGAGCGAAGCGGGGTTCCGTTTCCCGGTCGCGGTGACGGCTGGGGTTTGGGCCGAATGCGTCGCCGTGCCGGAGGGTCTCACCTGTCAGGACGAGACCGGCCGGCTATGGGACGTCCTCATGATGCTTCGCCACGCCATCGCGACGAGCGACGGCGGCGACCGCGTTGATTTCGCGGTGCACGTGCGAAACGACAACCGAGATGGTACGCCGCCCCTCGTCAAACTCTATGCCCTCTGCGGGCCGGGAGATGACGCGGAGCCGGTCGTTACCGTGATGTTGCCGTTCGAAGACTGAGACGGCGAGGCGAGGCGAGATGGTGACGCTCAGTGATTTGAAGAGGAGCCCGAAGCTTGCGGAACTTCGCGTGAGCTACAAGAGCCGCACGAAGGTGTCCGCTCGTAAGAACGTGAGGCGAGCCCGAGACGTTGTCGAGTACCTCCGAGAAGTCTGGGACAAGGACACGCTCGAACTCTCCGAGCACTTCGTCATCGTGTGTCTGAACGGCAGCCACCAAGCAATCGGATGGGTAAGGATATCCTCCGGGGGCTTCACGCAGACCGCCGTTGATCCTCGCCTCGTCTTTGCCGTCGCACTGCAAACCGCATCGTCTGCAATCGTCCTCGCTCATAACCATCCGTCCTCGTCCCTCGAACCGTCGTCGGAAGACATCGAGCTTACGAAGCGGTTACGGGACGCGGGAAAGCTTCTGAACATCCAGGTTCTCGACCACATCATCTTGACGAAGGAATCGCACGCGAGCCTGGCCGAACTTGGGCTCATGTGAGGGGAGGGGACGAACTCCGACCGGAGAAGTTGAACCGACTATGAATGACAAACGCTATGAACACCGTGAAAGACCAACCGAACACCCTCCTTGTTCCGCTCCCTGAAGCCCCGATAACGGCGAGTCCTGTTCCGTGGCTCACGTCGATTCACGCAACGCCCGGCCGCGGCGACTATGGAAATCCGGGATATCGCGGAAACTGCTCGGGTCTCTTGATTCGTGACCTGCTGAAGTTCTATGCCTGTCGTAGAGTCCTCGACCCTATGGAGGGCGGGGGAACGTGTCGCGATGTCTGTAAGGAGCTCGGCATCGCGTACGAAGGCCGAGACCTGAGAGCCGGATTCGACGCGACGCGGTCGGAGTCCTTCGACGCTCTCGGCTCTTTTGACTTCGTGTGGCTTCACCCGCCTTACTGGCAGATGATTCGATACAACGCGAGCTCTCGGTGTCTCTCGAACGCTCCGACGCTCGCCGCGTTCGTCTCCGCGTTGCGGTCTGTTTTCGCGAACTGTCGCCGTGTTCTCGCAGAACACGGAAAGCTCGCGGTGCTGATCGGCGACGGCAAACACGAGGGCCGCTATTTGGGGCTTCCATTTCGGACGCTGAACGCGGCAGAGGCGGAAGGCTACCAGCTCGCCGCTCCGGAAATCATTCGCTTCGGACACGGGAGCACGTCATCGAAGCGAGTCTATTCGACGTCATTCATTCCGCGGTTGCACGACGTCTGCCTTGTGCTTGAGCGAACCTCCTCGAACCGGTGACGGAACAACGCTATGAACGACACCAACGCAAAGACCACGGAAGCCGCTACGACGGAGCTGAAGCAGCAAGGAGGAGCAATGAACGATTTTTTTTCCGCGTTCTATGAATTCCCGACTATCACTCGGCTTGGTCTGATTGTTATCGCCATCGGCTGGCTCATTGCGGCGGTCGGATTAGTTTGGGACTTTTATTCCTGAGCAACTGGTCGGCCGCTGATACCGAGCCGGACGAGTGTCGCAAGAGTTGACCTGTCCGAAAGCATTGTAGTATGTAGTTTTGTAATAATCACACCTGCTCACCACGGTGACTTCCGGTTCGACGTAAGTCGAAATCCCGCCTCCACTAGACCTGTCTACACGCCGTCAGCGGACACCCTTCCAATTTGCCGTAAGTCATTTCCTGCCAATGCGAAGTGGCGTTGACGCTCCTTGCAGACGCGTCCGCGGGAGCCTTCCTGGACTTCACCGTTAGAGTTTCAAAGAGCCGAGCTTCAGAAACCCAGCGCCGTGAGACCAGGAGGGCGTTCAGTGCCGGAGAATCCAGACTACCAACCGTGGCCCCTGGGGGGCCTCTCTGTCGAGAGGCGGGTGAACGATGTCAGACACCAAGTCACTCCAACGCCCTTCGCCTGATGTGCTGCGGCGTTCATTCGCCCCGGACCAGGTGCCGACTGCTTCACTCCTGGCGGGTCACCCGGCCGTGCGCTTGATGGACGAAAGCGACCTCAGCGGAATGGAGGTGACGGAAGACACGACCGAATACCTCGCGAACAAGACGCAAATCAAGGCCCTCGACCTTAACTGGACGCGTTTCCCGAGCCGTGCTTCGAAACACTTCGGGAGGACGAGGTGGCTCGAATCGCTCTCCCTGACCGGAACGACGAACATCGGCTCAGACCTCGAGCGGACTGACTCACAGAAAGGATGACCGATGTTCACACGCAACGACGCAGAGAACGGGGCAATGTATCTCCTGACCGATGCCCTGTTCAACCAGGGAATCATGCGGCTCGAATGGTGGGTGAAGGCTGATTGCTGGTACGACAAGGTCGACCGAGCCAGACTACTCGGCCTCACTAAGGGGCTCTCCGACAATATCCTCATCGTCTACGCGTACCTGAATTTCATCTTCTTCCACGCCGCCGCCCTTCTCGAAGGTAGGCAGAACGGAGCGCTCAAAGAGGACGAGGTCGGATTCTTCTTCGAGCTGAGCGACAGGGGGCGGCAGATTGCGGAAAACGTCAAGCAACACCGGGAAGGGGACTGGCGATGTTCACCGTGAAGGCGGTGGCCGCGAGGCTCGCGTGCTCTCAGGCGACGGTCTATTCCCTCATCGCCTCGGGGCGGCTCCGCCACTATCGAATCGGCACGGGCCGCGGGGCGATTCGCGTGAGCGAGGAACAGATTGCGGAGTTTCTGAGCGGGGCGGAGTCCAGAACAGCCGCCGCCCCGTCGAGTCCGGTCAAGCTAAGGCACCTTCAGTTCTGATCGCGCGGTTCGCGGCGTTCCGGAGGAAGTTCGGATCGTGTGCCAGATGGGCGTAAACTTTGGCGAGCATCGACGGGTCGGTGTGACCCATCAGGATGGCGACCGTGAGCGAGTCGACGCCCCGCTTCAGCGCGTTCGAAGCCCACGTGTGGCGGAAATTGTAGAGGCAAATCTTCCGGCCGTACTTCCGGGCCATCTTCGAGAGCTCCTTCCGTCGTTCGTACAGCGCCCGCTCGTGGACCTTCTTCGCCCTGACCCGTTCCTTCGGGTCGGCATACGCAGCCTTCCGAAATCGCGGAATGGCCGGGACCGGAACGCCGAGTTCCTTCATTCGCCGAAGGCCGTGGGCGATTTGGAGCCGGCCGAAGACGCAGTTCAGGGACCACCGAGTCCAGGCGTTCCCGTCCTCGTTCCGGAAGAGCGGGCCTGTCGGATGGGCAGCCATCAGCTTCCGGGTGATGGCGAGCGCGTCCTCGCCGAGGTAGACCACGCGGGGGATCGTCTCACCTTTCGACTCGTCGACCGGGAAGACCCAGCGGGCGAGCTCGAGATCGACGTGCCGGGCCTCGATCGCCGTCACCTCCTGCGGACGGCAGCCGGTCTCCCAGACGGTGATGAGCAGATCCCGGATCGACTCGCCCTTGAAGTAATCGAGGACGGCCGCGAACTCCTCGTCGGAGATGACTGCCTCACGGCGTTTTGCCTTCGGCTTCTTGAGCTTCCTGAGAGGCGACCGGTCGATCAGCTCCTCGTCCTCGGCCCACCGGAACGCCCGCTGGACGGCACGGCAGAACCCGTGCTTCGTGGAGCCCGACCATTTGGGGTGCCGGCCGAGGATCTGAGTGACGTGGAACGGCTTCAGGTTGGAGACGAGAAGGTTCGACGGGATGCCCTTCGCAAAGACGCGGAGGTGCCGCTCGTACCACTCGACGGTGCGCGGGGCCTTGTTCGACTTCACCCAGCCGAAGAACGCATCGACGACGCCGAGCGCCATCGTGGCGTCGACGGGCTTAGGCTTCGCCCGCATCAGCTCGTGATAGCGGGCGTACGCGGCCTCCTTGTCGGGGCCGAGGTTGTGCTGCTTGCGGTCGATCTCGACGTACCAGACGCCGCGGCCTTCCTTGAAGAAGGGCTTGGGAAAGTGAGGCATGGAACCCTCCGGGACCAGTGGGCCGGAAGGCTCGCTAATCCCCCGGTGCGTGCGTGGCGGCTCCGCCGGGGGATCTTTTCGGACAGGTTTCTCGGACGCCGCTCGTCCGAGAAGATAGGATTTGTCGTAAGTCCTTGGGAGAAAAGCGAGGATGACGGGGCTCGAACCCGCAACCTCCGGCGTGACAGGCCGGTGCTCTAACCAATTGAGCTACATCCCCAGACAGACTGTCAACGACTTGCGGCGGATCGGGGTGGGCGCGACTCTTACATCGGCGTGGATCACCGGCAAGCCGCCGGGAACCGTCTTCCGACGTCCCCGAACAGCAGGAATGATTCTATCGGCTCGGGGCGGCCACATCAAGTACCTCGCCGGCCGATCGAGGATCTTCGATCGGCTTTCCGATCGAAGGGGGGCGAAGCCTTCCCCACAACGTTGATGAAGAGAACGAGTTGTGACTCCCGCCTGGAATCCGGCACGCGAGGATCGGAGACAATTCACCGGGCCTCGAGGCGAGACCGGGCACCAGATCGGTGGGAAAAAGGCACGTCCATGAGAGCGCGACTCCGGGGACCACGGGTCGGGGTTGCCACGGCGGATTGATGGTCGTTACGCTGATTCGCTGCCGTGGCCCCGGGAAGCCCGGCCGGGCGGAGTGAGGGTCTCTGCCTCCGGGAGTTCGGGACGGCCTAACCGGTGAGGGTGAGTCGCGGTGGAGGTAACCAGGGCGGTGATCACGGCGGCGGGGCGCGGGGCGCGGCAGTATCCGGCCGCGGATACCGTGCAGAAGGCCATGCTCCCGCTGGTCGATCGCGATGGGCTGACCAAGCCGGTGCTCCAGATCATCGCCGAGGAGGCGATCGAGAGCGGGATCGAGGAGATCTGCGTCGTTTGTGCGCCGGGCGACGAGGCGGTCTATCGGCAGCAGTTCCGCAATTACGCCTCGCTGCTCCAGACGGTCAAATCGGACGACCTGGCCGTCGAGCAGGCTCGCCGCTTCGTCGAGCTGGAGCAGCGGCTGCGGTTCGCCGTCCAGTCCGAGCCCGAGGGATATGGGCACGCGGTCTGGTGCGCCCGGCCTTTCGTCGGCGATCAGCCGTGCCTGCTGTTGCTCAGCGACCACGTTTACGTGTCGACCGAGACCCGGCGCTGCGCCCGGCAACTGATCGACCTGGCCGCGGCCGAGGAGTGCGCCGTCTCGGCCGTGCAGGCCACGCGGGAGCACCTGATCCACCAGTACGGCACCCTCTCGGGCCGGAGGCTTCCCGAAAACCCGGAGGTCTACCTCATCGACGAGATCATCGAGAAGCCGAATCCGACGCTCGCCGAGCTGCGGCTCCAGGTTTCCGGGCTTCGCGCGGGGCATTATCTCTGCTTCTTCGGAATGCACGTGCTGACGCCCGCCGTGTTCGAGCTGCTCGACGAGCTGGTCCGGCGGGATGTCCGCGAGCTGGGATCGATCCAGCTCTCGACGGCCCTGAATGCCCTGGCCGGTCGCGAACGCTACCTCGCGCTCGAGGCCCGCGGCTCGCGTTACAACCTCGGCGTGCGGTTCGGCATGGTCGAGGCCCAGATCGCCCTGGCGCTCGCCGGCTCCGACCGGGACCGAATCCTCTCGCTGCTGCTGGAATCGATCGTCCGGGTCGAACAGGCTTCGACCCGATGAACGAGCCCCCGGATCGACCGCCGACTTCCGTTCCACGAACCTCCCACGGCCCGCGAACCTCGACCATGTCGACCCCAGGCCAGCTCCTCATCGAGACGATTACCCAGGCCGATCCCGCCGTCCGCGACCGGTCGGCGCGCGACCTGGTGGCGGGGGCCGACCTGGCGGAGAAGCTGCGCGCCTGCGAGATGCTCGAGCAGTTCCGCCGCTCTCGGACCAACCTCTACGAGCGCGTTCGCGCGGCCCTGTTCCTTCATGCTCTGTATCGGTACGACATCCAGGATTCCGCCGAGGTCCGGGGCACGGGGCTGATCCCGTTCGCCGGCTTCCACGACCTGATGGAGCGGCGGTACGAACAGGCGATCGCCGCCTTCCAGGAATCGATGAGGGGCCAGGGGCCCAATGGTGCGGTCGCCAGCGCTCTGGCCGTCGCCTACGAGCACGTCGCGTTCCAGGATCTCGCCGACCAGGTGCGGCGGTCGGTGCGGAGCTGCCGGGGAAACCGCTGGATGTTCCGCGTGGGCGGGGTCGACGAGCACCCGCTCCGCATCCGGCCGGAGCTCCTCGCCCGGCCGACGACCGACGGGCTCTTCCCGATCCTCGTCGAGCGCACACCGGTGCGGCTGGACCTGTCGCACAGCGGGTGGTCCGACATCTTCTTCCTCGGGATGGATTTTCCCGAAGGCGCCCGCGTGCTGAACATCTCGGTCGACCTGGGGGTTCACGGCCGCGACGCCGAGCCGCTCCCGCCGATCGAGTGCCGGCTCCGGGTGATCGCCGAGCCGGTCCTCCGGCTCACGAGCATCGACCTCAGATCCTGCAAGGACGTCGACTCCCTCGAGGAGCTGTTTAACTTCGGCAACGACTACCTGGGCCTGGTGAAGGCCGGCGTCGTGGCCTCGGGCCTGGTGCCTCCCTCACTCGAGGGGACGCAGGTCCGGCTCGCCGACGTGCTGGCCCGGGTCGTGCGGCCGGGATACGGGCTCGAGGTCGTCAGCAAGGTGAACGACATACCCAAGGGCTCGCGGCTGGCCGTGTCCACGAATTTGCTCGCCTCGCTGATCGCGATGCTGATGCGGGCGACGGGCCAGGCCCGCAACCTGACGGGCCCGCTCGACCTCGAGGAGTCGCGGGTGGTCGTCGCCCGGGCCATCCTGGGGGAATGGCTGGGAGGATCCGGGGGCGGCTGGCAGGACTCGGGCGGGGTCTTCCCCGGGATCAAGCTCATCCGCGGGGTCGCGGCTTCCGAGGGCGATCCCGAGTGGGGCGTCAGCCGGGGACGGCTGCTGCCGGAGCATCGGCTCCTGAGCCAGCCGGCCGCCGCCTCGACGGGCGAGGCGCCTTCGGCGGCCGGGAATTCCTCATTCGCCGACGCCCTGGCGAAAAGCCTGGTCCTGGTCCACGGGGGGATGGCGCAGAACGTCGGGCCGATCCTGAACATGGTCACCGAGAAGTACCTGCTGCGCGGCCAGGCCGAGTGGCAGGCCCGGCAGCAGGCCCTGGAGATTTTCGATTCGATCGTGGAGTGCGTCGAGCGCGCCGACGTCCGCGGCCTCGGCTGGGCGACGACCCAGAACTGGGATGGGCCGCTCAAACGCATCATCCCCTGGGTCACCAACGAGTTCACCGAGACCATCATCCGCGAGTCTCGCGCGGCGCTGGGCGAGGACTTCTGGGGATTCCTGATGCTCGGCGGGATGGCGGGCGGCGGGATGGCGTTCTTCGTGGCCCCCGAGCGGCACGACGAGTTCCAGGACCGCATCGCGGAGATCATGCGACGCGCCAAGAGCGAGCTCGACGACGCCTTGCCCTTCGCGATGCAGCCCGTCGTCTACGACTTCCGCATCAATCCGGCCGGCACCTTCGCCACCCTCGAGGCCGACTCCGGGGCCATGATGCCGCCGGCCTATTACGCGCTCCAGGTCCCTCGGATGATCGCTTCCTCGACCTCGGGCGAACCGATCCCGCTGGAGCGGCGTGCCGACATCGACCACTACGCCAACCACGCGCCGGAGCCGTCGAACCTGATCGGGTTGTTCCGCACGATGGTGAACCACCTGTTCCCGGTGGCCCGCTCGGCCGCCGATACCTCGGTGGCCTCGTGGGACGAGGAGGCCGAGCGGATTCGCGTCGAGAACGGGTTCGACCCGGTGCAGCACGAGCAGCTTCGCGAGGACCTCCAGCGCGGTCGGATCGGGCTGGCGCGTAACCGGCTGTCGGTCGACCTGGACGTGCGGGACGTCGAGGACTCGGAGCTGATCCCCGCCCGGGGGCCGTGGCCCTCCGACCAGGCGCGCCGAGGGACCGACTCGATCGCCGCCGGCGAGGTCGCCGTCGTGACCCTCGCCGCGGGCGTGGGCAGCCGATGGACCACGGGGGCCGGAGTGGTCAAGGCGGTCAACCCCTTCGCGCAGCTCGCCGGGGCGCACCGCAGCTTCCTCGAGATCCACCTCGCCAAGACGCGCCGGGTGCAGCAGATGCTGGGCGTCGCCGTCCCGCACGTCGTGACGACCAGCTATCTCACGCATGCCGCGATCGAGCACCACCTCCGGACGACGGGCAATTACGGCCACGACGGTCCGGTGTACCTCTCCCGCGGCCAGTCGATCGGCCAGCGTCTGATCCCGATGACCCGCGACCTGACATTCCTCTGGGAGGAGACCAGCCACGAGACGCTCGACGAGAACAAGCAGAAGGTCCGCGAGGCCGGCCGGCGGGCGATCCTGGAGTGGGCCCGCTCGGCTCGCGAGGGTTCGGACTACGTCGACAACGTCCCGATCCAGCGTTTCAACCCGCCCGGGCACTTCTACGAGGTGCCGAACCTGCTCCGCAACGGCGTCCTCGCTCGCCTGCTGGGCGAGTACCCGCGCCTGAACTGGCTGCTGGTCCACAACATCGACACGCTGGGAGCCGGCCTCGAGCCCGGCATCCTCGGCTCGGTGGTCGACACAGGCGCGACCCTGAGCTTCGAGGTGATCGCGCGCCGGATCGATGACCGGGGCGGCGGCCTGGCGAAGGTCGGCGGCCGGCTGCGGTTGCTGGAAGGACTGGCCCAGCCGCGCGAGGACACTGAGTTCCGGCTTCGCTATTACAACACCCTGACGACCTGGGTCCGGATCGACGGCCTGCTCGAGGCGTTCGGACTGCGGCGCGAGGACCTCAGCCGGGACCCCGCGAGGGTCGCCGCCGCCGTCCGCGCGATGGCCGCGCGTGTTCCAACGTACGTCACGATCAAGGACGTGAAACGGCGGTGGGGCCACGGCCAGGAGGATGTTTACCCGGTCGCGCAGTTCGAGAAGCTGTGGGGCGACCTCAGCTCGCTGCCGGACCTCCATTGCGCCTTCCTCGCCGTGGACCGTCGCCGCGGCCAGCAGCTCAAGGACGCCGCCCAGCTCGACGGCTGGGCCAACGACGGAAGCATGCAGTACGTCGAGTCGCTCTGCCGATTCGGACGCTAGGAGGTCGCGATCATGGCCGTGGGCGAGCGGGTGCTGGTGACGGGCGGCGCGGGCTTCATCGGCTCGCACCTGGTCGAGGCGCTCCTGTCCGAGGGCTACACGGTCCGCGTCGTCGACAACCTCGCCACCGGCCGTCGCGCCAATCTCGAGGGAGTGGCCGGCCGTTACGAATGGGTCGAGGGGGACCTGGTCGACCCCGAGGTCTGCCGCCGGGCCGCCGACGGCATGACGTATGTCTTCCACCAGGCGGCGATCCCGAGCGTGCCGCGATCGGTCCACGAGCCGCTGCTATCGCACGCGACCGGCCCGACGGCGACGATCAACATGCTGGAGGCCGCCCGGCAGGCCGGAGTCCGCCGGTTCCTGTTCGCCGCGTCGAGCAGCGCCTACGGCGAGACGAGCGTCCTGCCCAAGCAAGAGGACATGCTTCCCGAGCCGCTGAGCCCCTACGCGGCGGGGAAGCTGGCCGGTGAGCATTACGTCGCCGTGTATGCCCGCACGATGGGCCTCGACGGCGTCAGCCTGAGGTACTTCAACGTCTTCGGGCCCCGGCAAGATCCTTCGAGCCCCTATAGTGGCGTGATCTCGGTGTTCCTCGCCCGAATGACCCGCGGCCAGAGGCCGGCGCTTCACGGCGACGGGAAGCAGACCCGCGACTTCACCTATGTCGCCAACGTCGTGGCCGCGAACCTCGCGGCGATGCGCCGTCCGCACCCCCTCGCTGGCGCCGTCTACAACGTGGGGACGGGGACGCGGATCAGCCTGCTCGACCTGATTGCCGCGATCAACGACATCCTCGGGACCCGACTCGATCCCGAGTTCCTGCCGCCCCGGCCGGGCGACGTCCGCGACAGCCAGGCCAGCCTGGAACGGATCTCCGCAGCCCTCGGCTATCGGCCGCTGGTGGACCTGCACGAGGGGCTGAGGCGCACGATCGCCTCGCTGGCTGGCTGATCCGGGCTCTCCTTCCGGAGCCAACCCAGCCCTGGGGCCTGGATCGTGCCGCGGCCACGTGGCCGGTTTCCGCCATTGACCCGGGTGCCCCCTCCGGGGATGATCGAGGGTACCCGTGGGATCACACGGGCATGTTCGCGCGGTGGCGCGGACCGAACCGGCGGAACGGAGACGTTTCGTCGGCCGGCCGGAGCGCGAACGAACCGGGGGAATGCGGACGGAGTCGCTTGCCGCATCCCGTCCAGATTTGTGCCCGGACAACCGGGGAGCTGTAAGTTGAGTCTCTCGATGGCGAGACCCAGATCATGCGGATGTTCTTCTTCGATGTCACGCTCAAGGTTGAAGCTGACGGCCTGCCCGTGAAGGTCGTGATCTACCGCGCCGCCCGCGCGTGGAACGAGCTTTCCGCGCGACGACTCGTCCTGAATCCGCTCCTCGCGGGGGGCTTCCAGGTCCTCCGGATCGACCGGGTTACCGATCGCTGCCATCTGGCGTGAACCAGGCGGGCGAGCCGCGGCGGCATGAAGCCTTTTCAGTCCAGCGACGGGCAGAGGCCCGCCAGGTCCCGGATCGCGGCCTGCGCCACGGGGGCCGGGCAGGACCAGACAAGGAAGAACAGAGCCTGGCGCGCCCAGCGCTGCGCCGGCTCGGTGCGGAGGAAGCCCGTCCCCTTTCGCGCCGTCAGGTAGGCCTGGGTGGCCCGGGTCACGAGCCCGTTGGCGCGGCCGCGGATCCGCGAGGGGTCCATGGCGCCGGCCTCGCCGCGAGCCTGGGCCATGATCTGCGCCCAGAGCGATTGCCAGTCGTCGCACAGGGCGTCGAGCGGCTCCGCCAGCTCGCCGCGTCCCGGGGCGAGCTCGACGAGAGCCGCGAGCGCGGCGCGGGCCTGTCCGGCGGCCAGCACCGAGGTCTCGAGCCCTCCCGTGCCGACCGCGCCGGGATGGGCCAGGACCTGCTCGGATGGGCCCGCAAGCACGTCGGCCTCCTCGACCTCGACTCCCTCCAGCCGGATCTCCGAGGTGCACGAAGCCTGGAGAGCGGCGAGGGGAAACGGGCGGCAGACCGTCACTCCGGGCCGATCGGTCGCGAGGACGACCAGGATCTGCCGGCCGTCGTCGAGGACGCCCCCGGTGATGACGACATCGGCCTTCGTGGCACCGGTGACCCAGGGCATCGTTCCGTCCAGCCGGTAGCGACCCGATCCGGCCGGAACCACCCGGATCGCCTGGGTGCCCAACCGCCTCGATGTGGTGAGGTGCGAGATCCCCACCGTGGCGATCGCTTCGCCGCGTGCGATGGCGCAGAGCCACTGCTCGGCGACGGGGCTACCGCCCGCGGCCAGGAGGCGCCGGATCGCCGCATCGTGCTGCGAAAGGATGAACATCGCCGTCAGGCTGCCGCCCGCGAGTCGCCCGTAGCGCTGGACCAGCAGCGGACGCGGGCACGCGGTGCCGCCGAACTCCTCCGGGATCGTCCAGCGCGGCGCGCCGATGCGCCGGAGGATCGCCCAGAGCGCGGCGGGCCATTCGTCGCGGTCGGCGGCGCGTCCGTCCTCGGCCGCCAGTTCCGCGGCGGCCGTCGCGTGCATCGCCTCGTCCGGGTCGACCTCGGACCACGCCAGCTTGCCAGGTAGGCCCTCGCTCGTCGTCATCGGCTGGGTCTCATCGCCGTCGAGGTCCGCCGGCCGCGTGGAGGGTTCACGACGCGAGGTCCGCCTCGCAGAGCAGGTCGAAACCCATGCCCCGGAGGGTCACGTTGGCCTGCTCCATGTTGTCAACGTGCATCGCCACGGCCGGGCGGTTGTGCGGATGGACCAGCAACGGATACGCGTAGTGAATGTTGATCTCGGCACGCAGGAGGGCCACGCACATGTCCGACAGTCCCTGAGGACCGGTCGGCAGCTCGACGACCAGCAGTTCGTTCTCGGCAAAGGCGTGCTTGTTGAGCGAGAGGATCTCGCGCCCCTGCTCCGGATGCCTCAGCAGCAGCCGGAGGATCGAGCAATCGGCGGAGGCGGAGATCGTGAACCCGACGATGCGGACCTTCGACCCCTGGAATTCCCGGTAGACCTCCTGGAGCTGCCCGACGCGGTTCTCGAGGAAGACTGAGAACTGGGTCACGGACGGCCAGCTTCGCCCGTGCATCGTTTCGAGTTCAACCTCGCCGCCTTCATCCTCGCCGTAACTCATGGAGTCCCTCTTGGTGCGAGGCCAGAGCGTCCAGGAACGCATTTTCTCCAAGAAGTTTAATTCGCGCCGGCGATCGCGGTCAAGGTTCGCGACGGACGCGGCTCCCTCCGTCGGGAACCTCGGGAATCCTCATCTCGAGCCGACCGCCTCGGGATATCTCCGCGACCTCAGCCACGCGAGGACATCGGTGCGGTCCCTGGCATTCATCGTCAGCCGGAACCCCGGCATCCGCCGCAGACCCTGGTCGAGGATCCGATCGTATTCGCGGGGATGTGACAGGATGGCCTTGCCGACCAGGCTCGGGCCGAGGTCTCCGCCCAGCGCGGCCGGACCGTGGCAGGTCGCGCAGTCCCTCGCGTAGAGTCTCTCGCCATGCGCGGAGTCGCCGGCCGGGGGCCGAGGTTCGCCGGCGCGGGTCCCGGTCTCGAGCGAGTCGACCGCGCCGAGCGAGGAGCGGGCTGGCGCGTGCGACGGCTCGCGGTCGGAGAACTTGCGAGCGAGATACTCGACCAGCGGAGCGGTGGCCTCCTTCGGCAGCGGCGAGCCCCAGGTGATCATCTTATCGACCTCGGCCTTCCACTGCGCGGCGGTAAGTCGCTGGCCGGCGATCATGTCCTCGGTGTGGCAGATGAGGCAATTGTCCTGCATACTTTTCCGGACCATCGCCTCGCGGTAGGCGGCATCGTCGTCGTCCGCCGGGTCCTGGAAGGCGGACGCACGGCGTCCGCCCGACGCCAGGGCGACCGCGGTCGCGAGGAGGATCAGGAGCGCCGTGGCGATGCCGGTCCGGCCGAGGATTCTCGTCATTGCTGGGCCCCCACGCCTCGGACCTCGATCTCAACCTCGTCGTGACCGTTCCAGAGGTAACCGCTCTTGTTCCATGCGGGCACCGGCGGCTGGACCGCGCCGGTCGAATCGGCTGCCCTCACGGTAATCGCGATCCGACCCGTCCGGTCGGGCTCCCACTCCAGCCGCCAGCGCCGCCAGGCGCCGGGCTCGGGTTGGTCGAGCAGGGCCGCTTCCCGCCATCGGCCGTCGGCGCCGATGCGGACGTCGACCCGGGTGACATGCCCCTGCCCCGTCCAGGCGACTCCGCGGATCTCGACACGGCCGCCAGGCACGACATCGCCCCGCCCAGGCGCGGTGATCAGCGACTTGACGTTCATCCAGGTCACGGGATCGAGCGGCACGGCCGGCTGTCCGGGCCTGGGAGGGGCGGGCGTCCGCGGCATCCGGTAGGCGGTCTGCATGTAAAAGCCCGGCGCCTCGTCGCGGGCGACCACGATCCGGCGGACCCATTTGAACCAGTTGTTTCCGGCCCAGCCCGGCACCACCAGCCGGGCGGGACCGCCGTGGAGCGTGGGCAAGGGCTGGCCGTTCATTCGAAGCGCCAGAACCGAGCCCTCGTCGCGGGCGCGATCCAGAGGGATGCTGCGGACGAACGGGGCGATCTTCGGCGTGGGAGGCGAGTCGGCGCCGAGGAAGTGCACGTGTGCAGCGTCCTTGTGGGGCCCGGCCCGGTCGAGCAACTCGGCAAGCCGGACTCCGGCCCATTCCGCCTGGCCGACGGCCCCCCGCTCCCACGGGACGCCCGGCACCCGCGGCCGGTACAGGCCGCGACCGTTCCCGGCACACTGGAGCACGGCGGTCCGCGTCGCCTGCTCCATCCGGCCCAGTTCGTCGCGCGAGAGTCGCAGCGGCCGGTCGACCAGGCCGACGACCTCGACCTCCCAGGGCAAGAGGTCCACCGCCGGCGCGCCGAAGTGGCTCCGTACGAAGAACTCGTCGGCCGGGGTCAGGCGATCGCCGAGGCTCGCGACCGAGGACTCGAGATTCAACGGCCGGCGGCTGCGGACGATCAGCGAGCGGTCGGCGGTAACCCGTCGTTCCTCCGCCCCCGCCGCAGGTGAACGGGGAAAGGCGTTCAGACCAGCGCCGCCGATGGTCAGGGCACAAAGCCGCAACAACGACCGCCGCGGCATCGGCTCCGGCGACGCCTGGTCATCAGGAGATGAAAAGCACTCGGAGGGCGGCGAGGGCCGCCTGCTCCCACGATCGTTCCGGGCCATCGGAATACCCTCGCGGCGCCTGTGCGCCCCGTTCACCCGGACGATCCGGGCTCGGGAAGAGAAGTATCGCCGATCGGGCCGCCACTTTCCATGTCGCGGCCCGCTGGTGATGCCGGAATCAGGCCTCCCGCCGCCAGGCTGCCCGTCGTCGGGCGATGAGGACAGCACCGGCCATCCCGAGGCCGGCCATCACGATCGAGGACGGCTCCGGCACCGACTGCGGCACGAAACCGTTGAACTGGACCACGTAACCGCCGTTCTTGTAGTGGATCTCACCGGTCTGCCCCGAGGTATTGTCGAAGGACTGGACGAAGATCGAGCCATCGACGTAACTGCCGTTCTCGAAATTGGCTTTCGGAGCGATGATCGAGCCGATGAAATAGTTCTGCGTCGTCAAATTACCGCCCAGCGTGCCGAAGTTCCAGATGATGTGGGCGGCATTGGCGTCAGTAAAGTCTCCCTGCCAGCCGATTGTGTTCGGGACGGTGAAATCGGTCGAGCTATTCAGGCCTGTGACGTTGATGACGACGTTCTGGGCCCCGTTCATCTCCAGCTTCAATTGCTGGAGAGAGCCGCTGGTCAGAGTCGTGGCCGCGATGTCGAAAACGGCTGTTCCTCCCTTGGGGGCGGACGAGTCGAACGTGACGACCCCGGACGTGATCGGCGAGACGGTGCCGGTTTGGGCCATGCTGGAATAGTACGACGAGGCGAAGGTAACCTGGTTGGCCAGCGTCGTCTGCTCGGTCCCCAGTGCGGCGGACGTGTCCTTCACCAGGCTGCCCCCGCCGTTGAAACTGAAGCTTCCCGAGCCCAGGTTCCCGTTCGAGTTCGCGTAGATGACGCTGTAGCCGTTGTCGATGTCCACGCTGCCGCCGAAGTTCAACCCATTGGCCACCGACAGCGAATACTGGGAGCCGGAGGCGTTTGGCAGGTCCTGCCCGATGGTCCCGGAGCCCAGGAAGGTCCCGGACACGAAGGCGTTTCCGGTGATATCGGCCTGGGTGTAAAGCCCTCCCAGATTTGGGTTTTGCGTCGTCGGTCTCCCGATGGTCACGACGCTGAAGTCCGAGTAGGAGATCCCACCCGCCCAGGTGCTGCCGGAGGCCAGGATCGCGCCGGCCGCCGCGATGACACCGATCGCATTCCGGGCGGCACGAGAGCCGGGGACACGCTGCTGATCAACTCGCATTCAAACCAGTCCTGCTCTAAATCGACAGAACGAACAACCGGGACGCGGGCGCCGACGTTGCAACCGCCGGCGGTTGTGGCCTGGGAAAGAGACCAACGGGCGGAAGCAGGGTCGATCATTGCGGCGAGCGCCGCCGCCGAACTCGTCCACATGACAGGTCGCGGCCGTACGAGCATCGTCCTGGCAAGCGCGAACCTGTCGACAGTGGCGGGTATCTAACCCTGTTAACCGCGTGATATCCATTAGGAGGGTATCCACCCACCCTCGCGAGGAAAAGGAGTGGTTGAGAAAAAACGACACCAAACGCCCTGCTCGATATGGAGAGCCGGGCGTCTGCGAATCTCGGATGAAAGCGCTCGTCGGGGCTGATCGACCGGACGAACGTGATCCGCCGAGAAGAATCGTGAAGTCGATGAAGGCCCGGCTCAGGAGCAAGGCGGACGTCGTTCGTCAACAACATAATCCCCGGTGTCGCGGTTGCGCCGCCGCAGAATCGATGCAACCCTCAGATCCGTAAAAAGGTGGTATTGTGGTTTTCTCTTCGACACGTCGATGGTTGGTACGGGCTTCGCAATCGGTACAATGGAGTGGATCATCGGAAGGGGCAAGGTCCGCGGAAGGCCCCGCGAACGGAGTGGAATCGACCGTCCTCAATTCGTCCTGATGGGGTGGTTATCGACTCTTCCACAACGGGTGATCGACCATGCGGAAAGGCAAACGGACCCGGCATCGTGCCCTGTTGGCCCGCCTCCAGCGTCACCTCGAAATCAGCCTCGACAGCCTGAAACCCAGGAGGATCCGCACGCGATCCGCGCGTTACGCCGCGGCGCTGGGGGAGCGCCTCGGTCTGATCGCGCGGCCCCGCGCCTGTTCGTGGTGTCGCCGGCACGCCCGGCTGGAGCGGCACCACTGGGACTATACCGAGCCGCTGAATGTGACGTTCCTCTGCGTCGAGTGTCACGCGCTGGCCGATGCGATGGTCGTCCGGGCAGCGAGTGCCTAGCGAGCGGGCAGCGGCACGACCGCCGGGAACGGTGCGGCGTTCTCAACGGCCGGTTGTGCCGGTTGTTCGGCCGGCTCGGAAAGGGGCAGGCTGACGTGGAAGGTGGTCTCGGATCCCGTCGCGGAGGACCAGCGGATGCGCCCGCCGGCCTGCTCGACAATCCTCGCGGCGCGGGGAAGCCCGAGTCCCAGCCCGCGACCGGCCTGCCGGCCGCAGTAGAACGGGTCGAAGAGGTGCTCGGCCTCATCCGGCCGGATGCCCTTGCCGTTGTCGCTGACGGACCAGGACAGCTCGTCGCCGCGCTGCGAGGCCCGGACGAGGATCCGGCCGCCGGGTGTCGCGGCCTGGAGGGCGTTGCGCAGCAGGATCGAGGCCAGGTGGCGGAGCGCTTCGGGGTCGCCCCAGGCGGCGGCCGACTCGTTCAGCTCGGCGACCAGGCGGATGCCGCGCGCCTGGCATTCCGGTTCGAACTCCGCGACGACGGCGTTCAATAGTTCGGTCGGCTTGCACGGCCGGGGGCGAGGCGAAGGTGGTCGCGCCACGAACATCAGGTCGCGGAGGATCCGGTGCGCCCGCTGCGCCTGGCCCAGGATGATGCGCAGCGAACGCCCGACCTCGGGGTCCTCGCACCGCGCCAGGAGCAGTTGCGACCGTCCCACGATCACGGCGAGGGGATTGTTGAGCTCGTGTCCCGCGCCGGCGGCGAACTCGCCGAGCGCGTCCAGCTTCGACAGCCGCAGCCGGTCGTCCTCGGCCTGAATGCGGGATCGGAGCGTCGTCATGGCCGACTGGAGCCGGCGCTCCAGCCGCGTCCGATCGCCGAGGAGTCGCGCCCAGGCATCCCAGGCGCGCCGGTAGGCGCCGGTTGTCTCGGCGACGAGGTCGCGTGCCAGTTCGGGCCCGCACCGCAGCTCGGCGACGGCTCTCATGGAGCCGCGCCCATTGAGGGGCAGGATGACGCCCGAAGCGGGGACTCTCGGCCCTGACAGCGCGGTGTCGAGCTGGTCATTGGGACCGTGGAAGCCATCGGGGCCCAGCCGAGTCGCGTCGGTCCAGTTGACGCGCGCGGCCTCGATCCCGGGTTCGGCGCACCACGCCAGTGCCGCCCGGTCGGCCCACTCGCCGGGCGATTCTCCGGCAGGTGTCGCGGCCAGCAGCTCCAGGAATCGGTCCGCCCGACCGTGAGCGATCCGCAACCGCCGGACTTGCAGCCGCAGCCGGGCGTTCTGCCGCGTCGCCCGCTCCTCGTGCGGCGTCGCCGAGGGGTCCACGAGCGACGAGGTGCAGCGGGCCTGGACCTCGGCGGTCAGGATCCGCACGCGGGGATCGGAGGGCGCGGAGTCACGCTCCGGGCGAACCAGGCTCCAGGGCGTTTGTTCGGCCCACTGATACGCGTGCCGCACGAAGGCCAGTCGGCCCGGCGAATCCGAGAGGAGGTCCAGGGCCTCGTCGGGTACGGAATGCAGCCAGGCAGCGTCGATGGTCAGCGGGTCGCAGCCCCAGCGCTCGGCCAGCCTCCTGCCGAGCTCGGCGAGGTCCGAGCCGAGCTCCGCGAGCACCGCCTGCTCGCGACGGACCGGGTCGGGCTCCTGCCACCACGCGACGAGCCGGTCGGGATCGACGGCCGCGACCGCCCACCAGCCCAGGGTGCAGAGCTGCCCTGCGCGGGCGACGGCCTGGGGATCGGGATCGTCGGCCTCGCGCGCTAGCCGACGAGCGCCCAGTCCCACCGCGACCGAGTGCCGCCAGAGCCGATCGAGCAGCTCGCCGGCCGGGCTTCCGGGCGCGGCGGCAGGCCACCAGGGCCGCTCGTCCACGATTCGCAGTTGGTCGGAAACCGGAAGTTCCGGGCCTCCGGCCAGGATCCAGCCCGGGTCGAGGTCCTGGACGATCTGCGACTGGGATCGCGGGCTCTCGTCCGCGTCGTCATCCGCCGGTTCTTCCGGCAAGGAGCCGATTAGCGACCGCGCGGTGGTCGGGCGCAAGGGAAGACCGTCCAGCCGATCGAGGCGGCGGCGCAGATCCTCGGCCGGTTTTCGACGTGTCTGGACTCGCAACGCGCAGGGACTCCTTCCCGCCCGCGTCCGCGGTAATGGCACTCAATCGAACCGGAGCCGGCATGCGTACGATGGACTCAGGCCCCGGCGACGCTGGCTTCCATATCCAACAGTCGGCAGACCCGGCGCATCAGTTCATCGATATCCAGCGGCTTGTGCAGAAAATCGTCGGCTCCCGAGTCCTTCAACTCCTGGATCTTGTCCTCCTCGACCATCCCCGAGATGCAGATGATCTTGATGTCGGCCATCGTCGGATCACGTCGGATCAACTCGCAGACCGCCTGACCGTTGATGTCCGGCAGCATCACGTCCAGGATGATCAGGTCGGGATGGTACTCCTTGGCCTGCATACCCGCCCCGAAGCCGTTGTTGACGATCCGCGTCTCGAAACGCGCATCCCCGGAAAAGACCTCGGAGATCAGGTCCACCACCGCCTGATCGTCATCGACGATCAACACCCGACGCTTGCCGCTCTCGAGGGCGTCCGTCGGGATGTTGTTCTCCTTCATGAACCGATAGAGCGCATCGCGCGGAATCCGGCGGAACCGCGAGCCCGGGACCCGGAAGCCCTTGAGCTGGCCAGAGTCGAAGCAGCGGATGATCGTCTGCTGGCTCACCTTACATATCTTCGCCGCCTCGCCCGTCGTGAAAACCGTCTTCATGGTCGTGCTCGTCCCATTTGCGAGATCGAGGACAGGTCCCCTTCCTGGGTCGCTCCCAACTGGCCCGGAGGTAGACATTTCCCGATCGGCCTCCTTGCTAGTACCGCTCACGACGCGCAGCTAGCGACAACGTGCCGCCCCCCCCCTGCCGCGTCGCTCGCACCAGTCTCTCAGCAACACGGCATTGATAAATTCTACGAAACCTTCAGAGATTACCAATATTACCAGCTTCACCAATTGTATAGGGATCCCCGACCTTGTCAATGCGAATGCTCCAATCGTCGGATCCCTCCCAGGTCTCCCGCGTTGCATCGACCGGCCAGGATGGCTCGCTTGCGACTCTAACTCCTTTTCCGGCCGCGAAGAATAGGCGAGGCCGGGAAGTCGCGATGGCAGAGCCGCCTGGACAGCCGGGGCAGCCGGTCAGACTGCCACAAAGGTCGCGCACATCCACCCGCGAACGCGACAACGGGGTCCCGTGCGGACCGACCTGTCAGCGAGTCGGACTAGCGGCTCAAGGCGAGTTGACGTAAACGGATTTCCAATCAGGCTTTCGGATTGGCCGGGTGATGCCGCGGCGACTCGGGGATCTGCATCGCATGCGGACATCGTGCCCACAGGAGGCCAGCGATTGGACGGTCGTTTTGTCGCTTCAGGGCCGGGGACGCTCGGATGACACTTCCGGCCGGTTTTGCTTGAGGAAAATCAACAGGGTTGCAATGTCGGACGGGCTGATGCCGCTGATGCGCCCGGCCTGGCCTAGCGAGATCGGTCGGACTCGCTCGAGCTTCTCGCGGGCCTCGGCTCGGAGTTGCGGGATCGCTCGGTAGTCGAGCTCACGCGGGATGGGCTTGTCCTCCAGGCGGCGAAACCGTTCGATCTGGTCGCTCTGCCGGCCGATGTAGCCGTCGTACTTCGCCTCGATCGTGACCTGCTCGATGACGTCGGCCGCGAAGCAGCGGCCGTCGAGCGACGGATCCAGCGCCCGCAAGAAATCCCAGTTCGTCGAGGGGCGTCGGAGGACCTGGTACAGCAATTCGCCCTGGATACGGGTCGTCGTCAGGAGCGAACGTAGGTACGCGATCGAATCGCGACGAGCCTGGAACCGCTCCCAGCGCCGCTCGTCCACGAGGCCGATCTGCCGACCGATCTCGGTGAGTCGCAGGTCGGCGTTGTCGTGCCGCAGGGCCAACCGGTACTCGGCCCGGCTGGTGAACATCCGATAAGGCTCGTCAACCCCTCGGGTCACCAGGTCGTCGATGAGCACTCCGATATACGCCCGGGAGCGGTCCAGAATCAAGGGCGGTTCGTCCTGAACGGCCCGAGCCGCGTTGATCCCGGCGATGAGTCCCTGGGCGGCGGCCTCCTCATACCCTGTCGTGCCATTGATCTGCCCGGCGAAGAAGAGCGAGCGGACGGCCTTGGTCTCGAGCGACGGGGCGAGCTGCTCGGGCGGCGCGTAGTCGTACTCGACGGCGTAGCCGTACCGCATGATCTCGGCCCTCTCGAGGCCCGGGATCATCGGGATGATGGCTTCCTGGACGTCGCGGGGCAGGCTGGTCGAGATCCCATTGCAGTAGTATTCCAGCGTGTTGCGGCCCTCCGGTTCGAGGAAGACCTGGTGCTGCTCGCGGTCGGCGAACCGGACGATTTTGTCCTCGATCGACGGGCAGTAGCGCGGGCCGGTGCCCTGGATCTGGCCCGAGTACATCGGGGCCCGGTGGAGGTTCTCTCGGATCGTCGCATGGACGGCCGGGTTGGTATAGGTGATGTGGCAATCGAGCTGGGGTTCGGTGATCTCGTCGGTCAGGAACGAGAACGGCACCGGGCGGTCGTCTCCCGGCTGCCGCTCGAGGCGGTCGAAGTCGATCGTCCGGCCATTGAGCCGGGGCGGCGTGCCGGTCTTGAAACGGCGCAGCTCAAAGCCAAGGTCTTTCAGGCTTTGGGAGAGGCCGACCGCCGCGACGTCGCCTCCGCGGCCACCCGGCGTCTTCGTCTCGCCGGTGTGCATGAGGGCCTGGAGGAAGGTTCCGGTCGTCACCACGACGGCGGCCGCGCGATAGGTACCGCCGCCCCGGCAGGAGACGCCGACCCCGCGGCCGTCCTCGACGAGGATCGCCTCAACCATCTCCTGGCGGAGGGTGAGGTTCTCCTGGCGCTCGACCGTTAGCTTGGCGAGGGCCTGGTACGCCTTCTTGTCGCACTGGGCGCGCGGGCTGTGCATCGCCGGGCCCTTGCCGCGATTGAGCAGCCGGTACTGGATCGCGGAGGCGTCCGTCAGCACCCCCATCGCGCCGCCGAGTGCGTCGATCTCGCGGACAATCTGCCCCTTGGCCACGCCGCCGATCGCCGGGTTGCAGCTCATCTGGCCGACGGCATCGCAGTTGATCGTCAACAGCGCGGTCCGCCGGCCCATCCGCGCCGAGGCCAGCGCGGCCTCGAGCCCGGCGTGGCCGGCGCCGATCACGATCACGTCGAAATCGTAGCGGGCGTACGGCACGACTACCCTCGCAACTTCCGAGCAAGACGCGACGACCAGGTGCGTCCCGGACCCCACGCTGATTTCCCCCGGCAGACCCCTTGCGGCCCGGGATTCCACCATCGACAGGACCGTCCGTCCGGCGCGCGGTTCGCGGCGTCGGTGGCCCCTAGCCGCCGGCCGCTCGCCATTGCTAACCTGAGAGGCTCGTCGCGGTTTCCACTGTACAACATTCCCGCTGGATGCAACGAGGTGAGTCCGCCATGGCTGAGACGCGCAAGGGTGAGGTCACGTTCAAGGGGAACCCGGTCACGCTGGTCGGGCCCAGGCTCAAGCCCGGCGACAAGGCCCCCGACTTCAAGAGCATCGGCGCGGGGCTGGCCCCGGTGACGCTGGCCGATACCGCGGGGAAGGCCCGCCTCTTCAATGTGGTTCCCTCGCTGGATACCCCCGTCTGCAACAAGCAGACGAAGCGGTTCAACGAGGAGCTCAAGGCCCTGGGCGACAGGGTCGCGGCGTACACCGTCAGCACCGACCTGCCGTTCGCGCAGGCGCGGTTCTGCACCGAGGCCAGCATCGACAACCTCAAGAACCTCTCGGACGTCCACAACCACAGCTTCGGCGAGAACTACGGCGTGCTGATCCAGGACCTGCCGATCCCCCTGCTCGCCCGCGCCGTCATCGTCGTGGACCCGGCCGACACGATCCAGTACGTCGAGATCGTCCCCGAGATCGCCTCCGAGCCGAACTATGAGCCGGCCCTCGATGCGCTCAAGAAGGCGGCCGGGGCCTGAGAGTCGCGGGGTGAACCCGCAAAATGTGGGGCGGGCATCGCGCACCGGTCGAGGCCATCGCCGGTGGGCGATGTCCACCCTACGTTCCTCTCCCCACGTCCGATTCGGCCACGAACTAGAGCGCATTGCAGATGGATGGCTCACGATGGGGCCGGGCCGGGCCGGCCAGGAGTCTGTGCCGGCAGGGCTCCGAGCCCCCGTCAGGGGGCGATCGCACGTAGCCGGGGGGCGTCAGCCCCCCGGGGTCGGACCGCAGCCCCACACACCAAATCCTCTCGAGGGACCCTCC
>DAIDHB010000302.1 GCA_027452145.1 Planctomycetales bacterium | reverse complement strand
GCGGCCGAGTACTGGAGCCGGCCGTCGGCATTCACGTAGCAGCCCGCCTTCTCGGCGAACGTCCCGCCGGCCAGCACGACGTCGGCTCGGTGCGCCAGCGGCGTGACATTCGTGTCCTGGACGACCAGGAACTTGACGGCGCGGCGGAGGTTCTCCGCCTGGCCCTCGTCGATCCACGGGTCGATCGAATCCGAGGCGACGAACAGCCCCTGGAACTCGCCGGCGACGGCGCGCCGGGTCAGCTCCTCGTAGTGGACGACCTTCCCCTCGAAGTGGTCGATGACGGCCTCGACGCCGCGGCGGTTCGGGCACTTCTCGGCGTGGATGGTGAACGGCCGCGGCACGACGAAGCTGGTGTCGCCGGTGCGGCCCTTGGTCTGGTCGGGTTTGAAGGTTTGATCGGTGCCCGAGACCGGGATGGGCCCGAGCGCCAGCACGCTGGCCGGGCTGATCCCCTTCAGGTAGGTGGCGAACAGGAACGCCTCCTCGACCGTCAGGAACGGCGAGAGGACTCCGGCGATGATCCCGCCGTTCGCCGAGGCCTCGCGGAGACCCTGGTCGGCCGCCTTGATCGCCTCATCGACCGGGACCGCCTGGTGGTCGCCGCCGCGGAGGACGTACATGGCCGAGAGCAGATTCGGGTCGTTGGCCGCCTTGTAGCTGTACCGGCCCTCGTCGCAGATCCAGAAATCGTTGACGTGCGGGTTGCTGCGCGGCTTGAACCGCCAGATGGCGCCGCGGTTGACCTGGGCGCTCACATTGCAGCCGGTCGAGCAGCGGGTGCAGATCGCGTCCTCGCCGTTGAGGAACCAGACGCGCTGCTTGTGCAGGAAGTCCTTGTCGAGCAGCGCGCCGACCGGGCAGAGATCGACGACGTTGCCGGCGAGGGGGTTATCCACCGGGCGATCGGGGAAGATATCGATCTCGGCGTGATTGCCGCGACGCATGACCTCGAGTTCACCCGTCTGGGTGATCTCGCGGGTGAAGCGAACGCACCGGGTGCACATGATGCACCGGTCCTGGTTGAGCTGGATCTTTTCCGACACGTCCTTGCGGGGGTTGACCAGCCGTTCCTCGACGAAGCGATGGGTCGCCTGGCCGAAATTGTAGCTGTAATCCTGGAGACCGCACTCCCCCGCCTGGTCGCACACGGGGCAGTCGAGCGGGTGGTTGAGGAGCAGGTACTCCATGACCATCCGCTGGTGCTCCTTCACCTTGGGGCTGTCGGTGACGAGCACGGTGCCGTCCTTGGCCGGGGTCTGGCAGCCGGGGACGAGCTTGGGGAGCATCTTGATCTCGCCCGTCTTGGGGTCCTTGCTGCCGACCTCGACCTCGCACATTCGGCAGTTGGCCACGACCGAGAGCGCGGGGTGCCAGCAATAGTACGGGATCTCGATCCCGACGCGCTTGGCCACCTGGATGGCGTTGAGCTTCTCCCCCTCGGGAATCGGATATTCTTTGTTGTTGATCAGGATCGTCGCCATCGTCGTGTCGTTCCGCGGTCTAGGGGGATGTCGGGGGAATTCGCACGGCCGGGTTGGTGGGGCCCGGCCCGGCTCCGGGGGACGGCTTCGGCTTCGGCTCGGCTCGCGGCGGATCGATTCATTCAGGCGGAATCGGGCCGGGGCGAGCGCAGGACCACGGCCCCCGGCGGGATCAGGTTGGGCGGCCCGTCGACCGCCGGCATGCTCGTGTCGCCGTCGGCCCTGACCCCGTGAGCGATGTTTTCCTGCAAGGCGGTGATCCGGGCCTTCGGGGCCTGGTGCTGGCGGATGTAGTCCTCGAACTCGCCCCGGAACTTGGCGATCGCGTTCTTCACCGGCCATGCGGCGCCGTCGGCCAGGCCGCAGATCGTCGTCCCGGGGATGATACCCAGGTTTTCCGCCATGTGGTGCATGATGTCCAGATCCTCGATCCGGCCGCCGCCGGATCGGATCCGCTTGATCATCTTGTAGAACCAGCCCGTGCCCTCGCGGCAGGGGGTGCACTGGCCGCAGCTCTCGTGGGCAAAGAACCGGCAGGTGTTGTACAGGTAATCCACGATGCTCGTCTTGTCGTCGATCACCGTGACGGCCGCGGTGCCCAGCCCCAGGCAGTTCGGCTTCCGCAGGCTCTCGAAGTCGAGCGGGGTATCCAGCTCGTCGGCCGACAGCAGCCCCATGCTGATCCCGCCCGGCACCGCGCCCTTGGCCTTGCGGCCCTTCCACACGCCGCCGGCATGGCGGTCGATCAGCTCGCGGGTGCTCACGCCCAGCGGCAGCTCGACGCAGACCTGCTTGTTCACGTGCCCCGAGACGCAGTACAGCTTCGGCCCGTAGCTCTTGGGCACGCCGATTGACTTGAACCACGCCGCGCCCCGCTCGACGATGTGCGGCACGCAGCAGAGCGTCTCGACGTTGTTGACCACCGTCGGCTTGCGGAACGCGCCCTCGATCGCCGGGAACGGCGGCTTGATCCGGGGCCAGCCGCGCTTGCCCTCGAGGCTCTCGATCAGGCCGGTCTCCTCGCCGCAGATGTACGCCCCGGCCCCCCGGTGGCAGTAGACCTCGAGGTCGAAGCCCGAGCCGTAGATGTTCTTGCCCAGGTGGCCGGCCGCGCGAGCCTCGGCGATCGCCCGCTCCATGATGCGGTAGGCCTCGATGTACTCGAACCGCAGGTAGACATACGCCGTGCTCGCCTTCGTCGCGAAGCACGAAATCAGGATCCCCTCGATGAACTGGTGGGGATCCTTCTCGATCAGGAGCCGGTTGTTGAACGTCGCCGGCTCGCTCTCGTCGCCGTTGACGCACATGAGCGTCTCCTTCCGATCCTTCGGAAGGAACGTCCACTTGAGCCCGCACGGGAAGCCGGCGCCGCCCCGACCGCGGAGCTCGGACTCCTTGACGATGTTGACGATCGCGTCGGGGTCCATCGCCAGCGCCTTCTTCGCGGCCTGGTAGCCCCCGCGGCTCTCATACACCTTGAGCGTGTGGCTGTCCGGGATATTCCAGTTGCGGCTCAGGACGGGTTCGAAGTCGGCCACCGAAAAACTCCCCTCGCCAGCTAAAATCCGTTCCGACAGGAATTCGAGTCGCAGGGTGGGTGCAACCCACCGTTCGACGGCCCGGGATCCGGTGGGATGCGCCCACCCTACAAAGGCCCGGTCGCTGTTCTCGTCGTTGCTTCGCCCGTCCTCGGCGGCGGCCGTCAGGACGACTTGCCGGCCGGCTCGACCGGGCCGGCCTTCAGCTCCTCGATGACCTCGTTGAGCCGCTGCTCGTCAAGCGGCCCGAAGATCCGGCCGTCGTCCGCCAGGGCGGCCGGGGCGTAGTCGCAGATGCCCAGGCACTCGGCGTACTCGACCGTCAGCTTGCCGTCGGGCGTCGTCTGCCCCGGTTCGATCCCCAGCCGGTGGCAGGCGTGCTCCAGCAGCTCGTCGCCGCCGCGGAGCATGCAGGACAGCGACCGGCAGATCCACATCCGCACGTCGCCGATGGGCGCCTGCGGGAAGAACCCGTAGAAGCTCATCGTGTCGTGCACCTCGGCCGGCGTGATCTCCAGGACCTCGGCGATCTCCGCCATCGCCTGGTACGGGACGCAGCGGAGCCGCTCCTGTACCAGGTGGAGCGCCGGCAGCGTGACGGCGCGCTTGCTCGGGTAGCGGGGGAACAGGGCGCGGATCTCGTCCCGCGTCCGGTCGTCCAGCATCTTCGTTCGCTTCGCTTCCACGGATGTCCTTCTCTCTTTCGCGCCCGCGGCGGCACCGACCCGATCCGACCCCGATTCGTTCCGATCGATCAGCGGTCCAGCTCGGCCGCGATGATGCTCAGGCTCCCGAGGACCGCCACGACGTCGGCCAGCAGGTGGTCCTTGATCAGCTTGGGGAAGATCGAGAAGTGGATGAACGACGGCGGCCGGGTGCGCACCCGCCAGGCGAACTGCGAGCCGTCGGCCACCAGGTAGTAGCCCAGCTCGCCGTTGGGCGACTCGACCGAGGCATACACCTCGTCGCGCGGGCTCTCGAACCCCCGGTTGGGCATGATCAGCTCGAAGTGCTGGATCAGCCCTTCCATGCTGTTATAAGTCGTCAGCTTGTCGGGCATCGGAAACTTCTCGGCGATCGGCACGTTCACCGGGCCCTTCGGCATCTTCTTGATCGCCTGCCGGATCAGACTGTGGCTCTGCCGCATCTCCTCCATCCGGACGATGAACCGCGCCCAGCAGTCCCCCTCGGTCGTGTAGGGGACCTCGAAATCGAGCTCGGGGTACACGTAATAAGGATTATCCTTGCGGATGTCGTACGTCACCCCGCTGGCCCTGGCGATCGGGCCGGTGATCGAATGCGCGATCGCGTCGGCCTTGCTCAGCACGCCGATCCCCCGCAGCCGGTCGAGGAAGATCCGGTTGCGGAACAGCAGCTTCTCCATGTCGGCAACGACCTTGGGGAAGCTCTCGAGCACGGCGTCGATCCGCGAGAAGACGCGGTCGTTGAAGTCGTACAGCAGGCCCCCCACCCGCGTGTAGCCGGGGTGGAAGCGATAGCCGGACATCTCCTCGTAGACGTCGTAGATAAGCTCGCGGAGGTTGAACGCGTACAGGAACGCCGTGAACGCTCCCAGATCGAGCGCCGCCGCGCCGGTGCAGAGCAGGTGGTCGCTCAACCGCGCCAGCTCGGAGATGATCACCCGGATGTACTGGCACCGCGGCGTCAGCTCGATGCCCAGCAGCTTCTCGACGGCGTTGTGCCACGCCACCTCGTTCATCGGCGGGCTGATGTAGTTCTTCCGGTCGGCGATCGTGACGTACTGGTTGAACGTCAGGTGCTCGCCCAGCTTCTCGAAGCCCGAGTGCAGGTAGCCGATGTCGGGCGTCGCCTTGACGATCCGCTCGCCGTCGAGCTCCAGGATCAGCCGCAGCGTTGTGTGCGTGGCCGGGTGCTGCGGGCCGAAGTTGAGCGTCCAGGTCGCCTGCTTCGGCTCGGGCTCCAGGTCGAGATCGGGCTCGTCGAGCAATTGGGCGGACATCGCTGGTCTCTTATCCTTTGATCAGTCCAAACCGCGGGTCGTTGCACGGGTGACGTCGTCCGGGGCGCCTCGCGCCGGGCAGGCCCCGCCGGCTCGTGCGGCCGGGCTCAGGTGTCGCCACGGGTGAGGCGCGGGAAGTTGTGCCGCTCGCCCCGGCCGCGGAGCGGATAATCCTTCCGAAGCGGGAATGCGGCGAATCCCTCGGGCATCAGGATCCGTCGCAGGTCGGGGTGGTCGGTGAAGCGGATGCCGAACATGTCGAACACCTCGCGCTCCATCCAGTCGGCCCCCGGCCACATCGGCACGACCGAGGGGATCGTCGGATCCGGGTCGTCGACGCCCGTCTTCACGACCAGGAACCGGCCGGTCGCCGTGCTCCGCAGGACGTAGTGGACCTCGAACCGCGTCCCGGTCCGCCCCGGATAGCCGAGGTAGTCGGTGCCGCCGACCTCGATCATCCAGTCGAAACCGCACCGGTCCTTCAGCACGCCGAGCAGCTCCCGCAGCCGTTCCGGCGCGACGAAGATACGCAGGTTATCACGAAAACGCGACGTCGTGAAAGCACCCTCGCCCATCGCCGACGACAGCGCCGAGAGGGTCTGGGCGTGGGTCTCGGATCCGGTCGTCTCTTCGGTGGTGCTTGCCGTGCTCATCGCGACTCCTCGGCGCTCAGGGGAGCCGGTCCGCCGGGCAGGCGATAGCCGAACCGGTCCTCGTCGCCGCGTTCGGGCGCGATCGCGTAGCCGACCGGCGCCTGCCGCTTCTCGGCCATGTACTTCTCGCGCTCCAGCAGCTCGGGCAGGCCGCTCGTGCCCGTCACGGTCCCACCCTTCTGGATCTTGGCCTGCATGTCCATCAGCGAGCGGAGGATCTGCTCGGGCCGGGGCGGGCAGCCGGGGATGTACGCGTCCACCGGGATGAACCGGTCGATCCCCTGCACCACCGCGTACGTGTCGAACACCCCGCCGGTCGACGCACAGGCGCCCATGCTGATGCACCACTTGGGCTCGGGCATCTGCTGCCAGATCCGCTGGAGCACGGGCATCATCTTCATCGCCACCCGGCCGGCGACGATCATCAGGTCGCACTGCCGCGGGGTGAACCGCATCACCTCGGCTCCGAAGCGCGCGATGTCGAACCGGCTGGCGCCGACGGCCATCAGCTCGATCCCGCAGCACGCCGTGGCAAAAGGCATCGGCCAGAGGCTGTACTTGCGCAGGTAGTTGACGACCGAGTCGATCGTCGTGACCATCGTGTTCTTGGGAACCTCCAGCGTCTCGGCCGGCTGGAGCGTCAGCGAGGCGCCGCCCCCGGCCGCGTGACGCTGCGGGACGGCCCTGGGGTCTCTGCCTACCGCCATTCGAATACTCCCTTCCGCCACGCATACGCGTATGCCGCGGCGAGGATCACGATGAAGACCAGGATTTCCGTGAAGACCAGCCCGCGGAACTCCCTGGGGATGCCCGCGACGGGGACCGGCAGGACCAGCCCCCGCGTCTCGCCCCGCGCGCCCGCCGCCGCGACCGCCGGCGAATTGGCCGTGTGCACCACCACGCCTTCCTGCCCGCTCCACTGGGCCACCGCCCACGGGTAGAGGAACAGCAGCTCGACGTCGAAGAGCAGGAACACGATCGCCACCAGGTAGAACCGCACGTCGAACCGCTGCCGCGCGTCGCCGATCGGGTCCATCCCCGACTCATAGGGCATCTGCTTCACCCGCGTCTTCTTCCGCGGGTTCATGAACGGGCTGGCGCTCAGGATCACCATGCTCAGCCCGACGCAGATCGCCAGGACCAGGAATATGAAGATCGGCGTGTATTGTTCACCCATCAATCCGCCTCGCGATTCAGGCACCCACTTTGTGAAACGATTCACAAAGTCGCACCAAAAAAAATCCTGGCCGGAGCCGGGATCGACCGTCCTGGTGTTCCGACGGAGGGCATACCTGGGATGCCGGTCCTGGGGAGCTCCGCGGAGAACGTCGCGTCGCGGGGGTGGGTCCCGCGACGTGCCCCTATTGTAAGGAACGAAAAGTGCCCGTCAACGAGCTACCGATTTCCTGTCGGTGCCGGGGCGGAACGGGGAGGCTTCCAGGCGATTCCGGTGCGGGTGGTGCGGAACGATCAGGGGGAATCGGTCCCTGGCGCGGCGGAATCGGTCCGCGGCGCCGCGGTGCCGGGGGCGGCGCCGGAGCGGGCCGCAGGCCGGCGCGGGGCTGCGGTGTTGCCGCCGGAGAAGTACCGGTCCATGGCCTGGGATCGCTCGAGAACCGCGCTGGGGCTGCTGTTCCGGCGGCGGGCCGGCCCGGTCGATCCGGGGCTGATCGGCGGCGCCGGTCCGATCCGGCTACTACGGGCGGCGGCCGAACGGCTCGTGGCGCCCGAACGCCCTGCGGCGCCAGTGATTGCGCCTGCACCCGTTCCCATCCGGGCCGAGCCGCGGGCGCCGGTCCCGGCTCGCGACGGTTCGACCGACCCGGGCGTACGGACGCGCGAGTTGAGCGCCCGGGAGGCATCCCGGCGCGCCTCGCGGTATTCCGTCATCAGCTCCCGCCGTCGCGCGGGATCGCGCTCCGAGTAGTAGGCGAAGTATTTCTCAGCCGCCCTGCGCTGGGCCGTGTCATAGCTCGCATTGGCGTCCCCCGAGTTCGGCTGGTACTGGCGGCCGAATCCTCGGCCGCGGGGGTCGAAATCCGGGCTGACGGCCGAGCGGTAGTAGGGCGTCCCGATGGTCGCCCGGTCGCTGAAATTCCGCCCGGCGCTCCCTTGCATGTTGTCCAGGTAGTCCTGGAACTGGTTGGCGCCCTGGAAGGCGGCCGGGGTCCCGGCCATCCGTCCGCCGGCCATCGGTTCGGCCGGGCCGACCGGGCGGGCGTAGGGGGCGTATTGCGAGTTGTACGGCCAGAACGGATCCGGTCCGAATCCCGGCTGGGCCATCGCGCTGCCGGAGACCGCCGCGAGGAGACCAATCGCGAAACCCGCCGCGAGGAACCTCGAGCCGATCCGCCCCCGCCTGCCGCGCTGCGAACTCATGGTCGGCCTCCCCCGTGAACCCGGACGCGAGATCGGGCCACGCTCCGTCCGCCCGCTGGACGGCCCAGCGATTCCGACACCCGCCAGCCACCGCAACCCCGCCCATTGTATCGAGCTACATCGGCGAGGGCCACATCCCGCATCCGCCCGAAACCGGCCCGACGCTCAGGCCGACTGTCGGACGGAGCGGAAATGACGATGGTGCGGCACGGACCTCCTGGCGGCGGATGATGCCCCGCGGCGTCACGGGGCCTGGCCGTGAACGTCTCCCCCTCCCCGGCAAAACCCGAAAGAGCTGGGGCCAGGGCCGACGCCATCGCGCCGATGGCGCCGGCCGGCTGTGGTTGCGGGGTGCCCGGGCCCTCCCGTGATTCCGGGAGGGCCGGCCGGCTCGGGCGTCACTCGTAGGTGACTGTCCCGATGACGTCGCCCTTCTGGTTGCCCACGACGAGAGTCCTGGTCAGTTTCACCGTACCCTGGGACGCCGCGTAGATCCCGCCGCCGGAGGCCGCCGAGTTGCCCGAGATGTGGCAGTCCACCAGCGTGGCCGTCCCGCTATTGTCCAGGCCCCCGCCGTCGCCGGCGGACTTGTTGGCGACGATCATGGTGTCGGTCAGCGAGAGCGTGCCGGCGTTGGCGAGCCCGCCGCCGTCGCCCGTGGCGTTGTTGGCGACGATCATCGAGTCGCTGATCGTGGCGGTGGCTCCCGCGACATTGTCGATGCCGCCGCCGGTGGCCGCGGAGTTGCCCAGCACCATGATGCCCCCGGCGGTGAGGGTGCCGGCGTTATAGATCCCGCCGCCCTGGGCCGCCGAGTTGCCGCTGATCGTCACGCCGTTGAGCTTCAGCGAGGCCGGGCCGGAGGTGTAGGTGTAGGTGCCGTAGTAGCCGCCGTATGTGACGATCAGCCCCTGAACATACAGGCCGCCGCCCTTGCCCGTCGCGGAGTTGCCGCTGACGCTGCAGACGCTCATCGAGAGCTGGCCCGTCCCGTAGACGTCGACGCCGCCGCCGTTGACGGACGTGTTGCCGCTGACGAAGCAGCCCGTCAGGGCGGCCGTGCCGCCGATCGCCGCGCCGCCGCCGCCCTGCCCCGCGGAGTTGCCGGTGAGGGTGCACCCGTCGACGTTCAGCGTGCCGCCGCTTTCAGCCACGGCGCCGCCCGTGCCGCCGGTTGCGTTCCCGCTGAGGGTGCAGTCGTTGAGCGCGATGCTGGCCTGCCCGGAGGAGCCGGAACTCGCGATGGCGCCGCCGGATCCTCCAGTGGTCCCGGCGATGTTGCCCGTAAGCGTGCACTCGGTGAGCGAGACGGTGGTCAGGCCCCGGCCCAACGACTGATTCGCGATGGCGCCGCCGTTGGGCTGCTGGCTGCCAAAGATGTTGACATATTCGTCGGTCACATTTCCCCGCAGGGTGCAGTCGGTGAGGGAAAGATGACTCGCGCCGAAGTACGCCCCATTGAAGATGGCACCGCCGTCGTTCGCCGAGTTGCCGGCCAGGGTGCAGTTGACCATGGTGAGCGTCGCATTGGAGTTGTAGACGGCGCCGCCAATCCCAGGTCCGGATGCGCCGAAGCCGCCCGAGGAGACGTTGAGGGGTAGCGCCGTGTTGTCGTCGAGCTGGCAGCCAGTCATCGTGAGGGCGCCGTGATCGTTGAGTATCGCGGCTCCCGCGGACGCCGTGTTGCCGCTGAGCGAGCAATTGGTCAGGGTCGCGGTCCCCAGATTCAGGAGCGCCGCCCCGGCGCCGCCGCCGCCGGAGGTGGAGTTCCCGGTCAGCGTGCAATCGGTCAGGCTCAGCGTGGCGCCGCCTTCGTCGTCGATCGCGGCCCCCCCGCCACTATGCATGTGCTCGAGCACGCAATGGCTCATGTCGAGGGTGCCCAGGTTGTCAACCGCCGCCCCGTGGGGCGCGGCACCGTCGACGATTGTGACCATCTGGATGCTGGCTTGAACGGCCTTCTCGACCTGGAACACCCGACTGAGCCCGCCGCCGCTGATCGTCACGCCGGCCGCCGGGCCGGTGATGGTCTCGGCCTCGCTGGTGTTGCTCAGCTCGAGCTGGGCGCCCGCCAGGGTGATCGTCTGCGGCGTGCCGAAGACTCCCGAAGCGAAGCTGATGGCCGCGTTCCCCGAGGTGTCGGCGTTGGCGAAGTCCACGGCCAGCGGCAGGCTCAGCAGGCCGGGTCCGGCGAAGAGCGAGCCGCTCGTCGTGTTCACGACCATGCTGGTGAAGGCCGGACCCGCATTGGTGAGGTCGAAGGTGGCCGGGGCCACGCCGAGCCCTGAAGCCGTGACCGTGTACGATCCATCCACATTATTGGGCCCGCCGATGACGCCGGCCTGGCCGTCGGCGATGACGGCCGACGAGGCCAGCAGGATCGCCGTGGCGCCGTTGGACGCGGGATTGGCGGCGAACTGGATGATTCCTCCGTCCACCGGCTCGACCGGGTTGTTCGCCGTCACCGTCACCGCAAGCGGGCTGAAGGCCGCGCCGATCGTCGCCGTCTGCGGCGTGCTGCCGGCGACGGATGTCATTGTAAAGCCCTGGCTCTCGAAGGCGCCGATGTCGACCGCCCCGACGCGACCCTCGCCGCGCTGGTCGGTGGCCGGGGCCCCGGTGGAGGTACCGGCGTCGATGGCCGGGCTGCCGGGCAGGAGTGGGATAGTCTCGGTGGGTCCGCCGTAGTTGCCCAGGGCTCCCAGCCCCGGCTGGGCCACGCCGACCTGGTTGCCGTTGGTCCCATTGACGAGGCCACCGGAGCCGCCGGTGCCGACCAGGTTGTAGGTGCCCGCCACGGTGCCGTAGATATTGCTGGGGCCGA
>DAIDHB010000301.1 GCA_027452145.1 Planctomycetales bacterium | reverse complement strand
GCTGGTCCGCAAGCCGGCGGGCCAGAAGGGGTTCGTGCTCCTGAAGCGGCGCTGGGTCGTGGAGCGGACCTTCGCCTGGCTGATGCTGAGCCGGCGGCTCGCGCGCGACTACGAGCGACTGACGGAATCCAGCGAGGCCATAGTACAGGTGTCCGCGATCCATCTTATGCTCAAGCGATTGAGACCAGTCTGAATACCTTCTCACACGCGTTCTCAGCATCGAGGGTCCGCGCGGCCGCCGTCGCATGATAACCCCCCACCAGCATCCCGATGACCGAACCCAGCAGCACCCACACCGCGTGCTTCCAGTCGCCGATCGCGATGCCGGCGAGGAACAGCAGCGCCGTCCAGATGCTCGCCTGGAACATCACCTGGCTGACGCCGTGGGCCGCCGCGCCGATGGCTCCGACTCCCTCCAGGGGCCCGCCAGGATCGACACGGGGAATCCCGAGGGCCGTCCCCAGCAGGAACAGCGCCCAGGTCGTCACGATGAAAGGCGCGGTGTAGGTCGGGAACGGCACACGCCGCCGCGCCAGCCAGGCCGCCAGCGTCGCCGCGACGCAGCCCGCGATCAGCAGGATGATGCTCAACGCCCCCGGCTGGAAGAAGAAGAGCGTCGCGATCCCGACAAGCGTGGCGTTGAAGCCGTAGATCCCGGCGGCAACCTCCGATCTGTCGAACCGGAGGGCCCACGCCGTGGCCGTGCCGATCGCCACACCCACGACCGCGCCGACGGCCATCCGCGGCGAGCTCACCGCGATGCCCACGACGAACAGCAGGCCGGCCAGGGCGTTCTCCTGGAAGAACACCTGGCCAATACCCCGCAATGCCCACAGGACCGGGTCGATCCTCCCGGGACCGAGCGAGGTCGCTGGCACGTTTGTCAGCTCGTCGACCGACGCCATCGCTTGAGCTCGTCCCCGGTCCTGAGTGTCGTCGATCGTTGCCCGTGAAGCCGGCCTGGACCGCTCTCGAACCAATCTAGACTTAGTCGCACCAAAAACGATTCTGGACGATATGATCTCTATTAGGCAAAAGGACGTGGTTCATGGCGAAGATTGTAGGCGCGGTCGAACGGGGGATCAAGGGGCAGGCGCGAGAATCCGCCTGAACGCCCGGCGCCGGCCCACGAGCCGCGGCGGCGGGCTTTGGCGGGCGGCGGGCGGCCTCGATCGCCCGCGGAGTGCCCGCCCGCGGGTCGTTGTCCCGCCGGCCGAACTCCCGTCGTGAACCGCCCGGCCGGCTTCAGGCGAGCCACCGGACCAGCCCGGTACGCAGCTCGTACACGGCACCCACGACCTTCAGCTCCCCCTTCTTGACGAGGCCCGAGAGGATCGGGTCGAGGGTCTTGAGCCGCTCGACGCCCAGCTCGACGTTGGCCCTGATGGCATTCTCGAGCTTGTCGCCGGGCTTCCCACGCACCGCCTGTGCGGCCGGCCTGATCACCTCCACGAGATCGCGGATCGCCCCGGGCAACGTGTCGTTGGCGTCGATGTGGGTCACGGCGGCCTTGACCGCGCCGCAGGCTTCGTGGCCCAGCACCACGATGAGCCTGGCCCCCAGCTCGGCGACGGCGAACTCGACGCTCCCCTTGATGAAGGGGCCGGCGCCGCCCACCACGTTCCCCGCCACGCGGACGACGAAGAGGTCTCCGACCCCCTGGTCGAAAACCACCTCGGGCGACACCCGCGAGTCCGCGCAACCGACGACGATGGTGTGTGGCGACTGGCCCTCGGCCAGGGGCGCGAAGTCCTCCGGCCGACGCCCCGGGTGGACGAGCTTCCCCTCGGTGAACCGCTTGTTCCCCTCGACGAGCCGGGCGAGCACCTCGTCGGGGCCGCGGGCCTGCGCAGCCTGGCTGCCGACCAGCCCGGCCGCTGAGAGCACCGCGCCTGATCGCTGCATGAAATCGCGTCGTGACGACCGGGTCGATGATCGCATCACTCAGACCTCTCGGTGAATCGTTCGGGGCGAGGGAGACGGCCTCGAGGGCCTCCTCGCCCGGGATTGTCCAGGCCCTTCGCTGCCTCTGCGGTCCGTCGATCGAGGAGACTCTACCAGAACCCCCCGGACGATGTCTCGCGATAAACGGCCTGGAATCCACCGCCATCGATGCACGCCCCGCGACGCGGGGCCGCCCTCAGAACCAGAGCTGGCACCTCAGCCAGAACATGTCGGAGGATCTCTGAAAGGTCGCCGGACGAACCAGGACCGGATCGGCAAAATCCCCATGAAGCCAGAACATGTAGATCTTGAAGTGCTCGTTCCAGTACCAGTTGACGCCAAGCTCGGTCGTGAGGGCCGAGTTCGACCACAGGCTGGGATCGGCGAATCCCGCGGTGAAGATGTCCCGGCCGACCTGGAGCTCGCTGACGCGGGCGACGGCTTCCCACGCTCCCAGGCCGCGGATCTGTCCCTTCTGCGTCGCGATGAGCGGCCGGCGAGGCTGGATCATCGACCGGTTCTCGACGTGTTCGCCCGTCAGGAAATAGGCCGCCGTGACGTAATAGCCCGAAATCGGCACTGAGACCGACGGACGGCCCGCGGTCGCATAACCGGCGTAGCCGTACTGCCATTCGCCGAGGAGTGAGAGCCCCCGGAAGTAATAGGCCCCGTGGACGGATCCCAGCAGCCGGTCGCCCCGCTCGATCACATTCGGCTCGAGGACGAGGAACGGCATGCTGGCGACCGGAGGCAGCGCGGCGTCCGGGGAGACCGCCCCGATCCTCAGCGACGCGGGCACCGGCTGCTGGTCCTGGTAGCCGATCGCCACCGAGCTGCCGAGATTCAGATACTTGAGAAACCACAGCGGCTCCGAGTCCTGGAACGGCCGCGCGTTGAGATACCCGATGAAATCGTTGGCATTGCTGAGGGTCTGGAATGAGTTGCGCGAGCCGTTGAAGAGGCCGGCGGCGTAGTCGAGCCGCTTGTCGAAGAGGTATCCCCAGGCCATCAACCCGAGTTGTCGGTTCAGGCCAAGGTTGGTCGTGAAGAGCGACCGCTCCGGCGTCGGCAGCCACATGGGTCGAATCGCGAACTGGTCGTACGTCAAGGGCGTCATGTATCGACCGAAGCGCACCTGAAAGCGGTCGTCGAAATTGAAGTTCAGGAACGCGTCGAGCAGGTCGATGCCGTTCAACCCGCGATTGATCGAGAAGACGTATTCGACTGGTTTGGTGATCCGGCCGTTGAAGAAGACGCGCTGGCGAGGGAAGTAGAAGCCGCCGACCGGGGGCGTCTGGCCGCCGTTGTCCCAGGCGCGGGCCTCGACCTGGGACAGGACGTGGACTTGCAGCCGAAACTCCTCGTCGTCGGTCTGGAGCTGAAATCCAGGCCCGAACCACCCCTCCAATCGCCGCTTCGGGGGGACGTTGATATTCGAGAGTCGGTAATGGGGATCGGGGAACGGCGGCTCGCGCTGGAAGCTCCAGTACTCGGGCACCGGAGACCCGAGGTCGGACTCATCGTCGTTCTGGAGCGGCGGGAACTCCCGGACGGCCGTGCTCTCCTCTCGCACCCCGCCGGCATTCCCGTTGCTCAACCGCCTCTCCAGGTCCGCGTAGCGGCCGAGCACCATGCGCATCTGTTCGTCGTGCTCCCGGGTGCTCCGCTCCAGTTGATCGGCGAGCTTCTTGTTCATCTCCTCCATCTTCCGGAGCCGCTCGGCCAGTTCCTGCACCGATGTCGGCGAGGCACCAGACGGCTGCGCCGTGGAAGGCAGCGCGGGCAGACTTGTCGACTGTCCCAGGGTATCCCGCGCGCAGACAACCAGCATCGACGCCAGGCCGACCAGGCGAATCCACCATCTCGCCTGCAACCGCGTCTGCATTCAGATCAAGCCTCCGACATGCCTGGCGGCCGGGCCTGACGCAATAATTACCCGGACATAATTTCTGCGTATCACGGCGGTCTTTTTATCGCCTGTACCGATCCTGCGAGCCCCCCCGGCACTGGTGGCTGACGTCGGTCGTCCGCCGCACAAGTCGCAGAAGTTCGCCTCGATCGACAGAATCCCCATGACTCCGCGACCGGCTTCGCAGATCTCAACTGGATGCCATTAATGACGAGGGTTTGGGAACACCGCTTCCGATTCCGAGACATCATGCGCCTTCGCATCTGGAGCAGGCCCCGGCCGACGAAGGTCCTTCCGGGGGAATATCGGCCGAATTCGCCGGTTATATGAGCGTTTCTTCCGCTGCGGGTCGCAGCGATCCGCGCAACAGTTCCGCCGATGCCGGCCCGGCAATCTGTCGGAATCTCCCATCCGCCCGATTCCCGGCTCATCGGTCCGCCTCGACGTCCCTTCCGCCGGGCTTGAAAGGCCGCCCGCGAAAAGCCTATAACATCTCGGTCGCTTCTCCCGGCACGGTCCACGTCCCGAGGGCTCGATTCATGATGATGTCGTCGGGCCCGTCGCCTCGCCGGGCGTCGCGGCTGGCGGTCCTGTGCAGCGTGGCGGCCGTCATGGCATTCGGGGCCTGCGGCTGCGAGATGTCGCGTCAGCCCGCGCGCGAGTCGGCCGCGCCCAGGGTCGTGGTCGTCAAGTCGCGGCGGATGACCGTGCCGATCCTCGTCACGCCGATCGGGACCACGCGGGCCCTCGAGGACGTGACCATCCGGGCGAGGGTCAAGGGCTTCCTCACGGAGAAGCACTTCAAGGACGGCGAGCAGGTCAAGCCAGGGCAGCTCCTCCTGGTCATCGACCCCGTGCCATACCAGCTCCAGCTCCGCCAGGCCGAGGCCCAGCTCCAGGCGGCGAGGGCCAGCCTGGCCAGCGCCCAGGCCTCGAAGTCGAAGGAGGTCTCCCGGGCCCAGGTCGAGCTCGACCGGGCGCAGACGCTGCTCGACCAGGTCGAGGAGCGGCGGACGCGCAACCTGTTCGCGCGGCGGGCGGCCTCGCAGGAGGACCTCGACAGGGCCGACGCCCAGCTCAAGAAGAGCACCGCGCAGCTCGCGGCCGACCAGGCGAGCCTCGAGCAGAACCGGGCCGACTACGACATCAACATCGACAACAACAAGGCCCAGGTCGCCCGGGCCGAGGCGGCCGTCGAGGACGCCAGGGTCAACCTCGGCTACACGAAGATGTTCGCCCCGATCGCCGGCCGGATCGGCGAGCTGAAGGTCAAGGTCGGCAACCTGGTCGGCGACGGCCAGGCGACCGAGCTGGTCACGATCCAGCAGCTCGATCCCATGGGCGTCGACATCCGGGCCGCGGCCCGCCACCTGCCCAATGCCACCGAACTCCTCGCCAGGGGCGGGGTGCCGATCCGGATCACCGTCGAGGGCGACCGCGTCCATCCCCACGTCGGCAAGATGCTTTTCATCGACAACGCCGTGGACAGCGCCACTTCCACCTTCCTGATCCGCGTGGAGGTCCCCAACCCCGACGGCTCGCTGCTGCCCGGCGAGTACATCCGGGGCGAGGTCCAGATCGGCCACTACGACGGCGCCATCGTCGTCCCCGAGCAGGCGGTCGCCGAGGGCCAGGAAGGTGCCCGGGTCTTCGTCGTCGACGCCCAGAACAAGGTCAAGGCCGTGAATGTCCGGCCGCTCGACCACTACCGCGGCCTCCGCGTGCTCCAGCCGGTGTCCGAACCCGGATCGGAGCCCAGCCTCGAGCCCGACCAGCGGGTCGTCGTCGAGGGGATCCAGCTCGTCCGCGCCGGGCAGGCCGTCGAGCCGGTCGAGGCATCGCTGGATTCGTACATCCGCGATTCCGAGGGTCCCGCAACCCTCGAGCGCCGCTTCTCCAGCCCGATCACGCGGATGCCCGGCGCCACCGACACGGGAGCGCCAGCGAGGGGTGAGTCGGCCGGACCAGGGGCCGCGCCGGAACCGAAGCCCGCGCCGGAGACCAAACCCCAGACGAAGGGGAAGTGATCCAGAATGGTCAACTTCTTCATCGAACGGCCGATCTTCGCGACCGTGCTGGCGGTCCTGATGCTGCTGATCGGCGGCATCTGCCTGTTCATCCTGCCGGTCTCGCAGTATCCCCAGATCACGCCCGCGCAGGTGCAAGTCACCACGACCTACACCGGCGCCGACGCCCAGACCGTCGCCGAGACAGTCACCACGCCGATCGAGCAGCAGATCAACGGCGTCAAGGGGATGATCTACTTCAACTCCGACAGCACCAGCAACGGCGTCTCGACGATCGTCGCGACCTTCGACGTCGGCTACTCGCAGGACATCGCCGCGGTCGACATCCAGAACCGCGTCCAGACCGCCGAGGCGGTCCTACCCCCGGAGGTCAAGCAGTTCGGCGTCACGATCAAGAAGACCTCGACCGACATGGTCTGCGTGGTCAACCTCGTCTCGCCCGACGGCCGCTTTGATGCCAACAAACTGGACAACTACGGGCAGATCCAGGTGCTCGACGTGCTCAGGCGGATCCCGGGCGTCAGCGACGTGACGAGCCTCGGCCGCAAGTACGCCATGCGGGTCTGGCTCGACCCCGACCGGATGGCCGCGCAGCTCATCCCGCCGGCCGAGGTGATGAGCGCGATCCAGGCCGAGAACCGCCAGGCGGCGATCGGCAAGATCGGCGGCCAGCCCGCGCCGGCCGGCCTGGTCTTCGAGTATCCGATTCTGGCCAAGGGGCGGCTCTCCTCGGTCGAGGAGTTCGAGGAGATCATCGTCCGCCGCCGCGACGACGGCTCGATCGTCCGGCTCCGCGACGTCGCCCGCGTCGAGCTCGACTCGGAGAACTACGACACCTCCGGCTGGCTCAGCGGCAAGCCGTCGGGCTCGCTGCTGGTCTACCAGTACTCGGACGCCAATGCCCTGAACATCGTCAAGCAGGTCCGCGAGAGCATGGACCGGCTCAAGAAGAGCTTCCCGCCGGGTCTCGACTACGCGATCGTCTACGACACCACCAAGTACGTTCACGAGAACATCGTCGAGGTGCAGGAGACGCTGTACGAGGCGTTCATCCTGGTCCTGCTGGTGGTCTTCGTGTTCCTCCAGGGAGTGCGGGCGACGATCATCCCGATGCTGGCGATCCCCGTCTCGCTGGTGGCGACCTTCGCGCTGATGGCGGCCTTCGGCTTCTCGATCAACACCCTGACCCTCTGCGGCCTCGTCCTGGCCATCGGGCTGGTCGTCGACGACGCGATCATCGTGGTCGAGAACGTCGAAAAGTTCCTGGAGCGCGGCGAGCGGCCCATCCGCGCCGTCCGCCTGGCGATGGCCGAAATCACGGCGCCGATCGTCACGATCACACTGGTCCTGGGCGCGGTGTTCATCCCGGTCGCCTTCATCCCGGGACTCACGGGCAACCTCTACAAGCAGTTCGCCCTGACGATCGTCTTCTCGTTCCTGTTCTCGGCGCTCAACTCGCTGACCTTCAGCCCGGCGATGGCTCGCCTGTTCCTCCGCCCGAGGCACGGCGAGTCGTCGTTCATTCTGTTCCGCTGGTTCAACCGCGGGATGCGCTGGCTCGAGACCTCGTACGACGCCTTCCTCGACTTCACCGCCCACCACTGGTGGACGATCGTTGTCCCCTCGCTGGCGATCCTGGCCTGGACAGCGTACCTGATCGTCGAGCGGCCCAAGGCGTTCATCCCGACCGAGGACCAGGGCTACCTGATCGTGGCGATCCAGACGCCCGACGGCACTGGCCGCGGCCCGACGTCGCGAATCGCTCAGCAGGTCAGCGAGCTGTCCCGAAAGCTCGAGGGCGTCAGCGACGTCGTCCTGCTCGACGGCTTCAACGTCCTGAGCTCGACCAATCAGCCCAACTCGGCGGTGTGCTTCGCCGTCCTGGAGGAGTGGTCGCATCGCAGGCGGCCCGAGCTGCGGGCCCCGGCGCTGGCCCGGAAGCTCCAGGAGACGCTGAGGGCCCGGGTGCAGGGCGCCGTCGCGCTGGTGATCCAGCCGCCGCCGATCCGCGGCCTGAGCCAGACCGGCGGCTTCGAGTTCATGATCGAGGACCGCGACGGCAAGGGCGTCAAGGCCCTGGCGATGGTGACCGACCGCTTCCTCGAGGCGGCCCGCCAGCGGCCCGAGCTGGCCGGCGTCTTCACGCCGTTCTCTGCCCGCGTGCCCCAGCTCCGGTTCCTGCTCGATCGCACCAAGGCGCAGCGGCTCGACGTCGCCGTGTCCGACGTCTTCAGCGCGCTCCAGGCCTACCTGGGCGGAGTGTATGTCAACGACTTCAACCTCTACGGCAAGGTCTGGAAAGTCTACATCCAGGCCGAGGGCACGCGCCGGGCCGTCCCCGCGGACCTCGAGCGCCTGTACGTGCTCAACCGCCAGGGGCAGAGGATCCCGCTGAACGCGCTGGGCGATGTGACCTACGACCTCGCCCCGATCGACGCGCCCCACTACAACATGTACAACGCGGCCAAGATTACCGGCCAACCCGCGCCGGGGTACAGCTCGGGCCAGGCCATCCGCGCGATGGAGGAGGTCGCCGCCGAGACGCTCTCGGAGGGCTTCTCCTACGAGTGGACCGGCACGACGTTCCAGGAGCAGCGCACCGGCAACCTCGCGCCGCTGATCTTCGCCCTTTCGATCGTCTGCGTCTTCCTGTTCATGGCGGCGCTTTACGAGAGCTGGATCCGCCCGCTGGTGATCATCCTGACCGTGCCCCTGGCAATGTTCGGCGCCGCGATTGGGCTGTGGCTTTTCGACATGCCGCTCGACGTCTTCGGCCAGATCGGCCTGGTGATGCTGATCGGCCTGGAGACGAAGAACGCCATCCTGATCGTCGAGTTCGGCGTCGAGCTCCAGCACAGGCAGGGCCTGGGGATCATCGAGTCGGCCAGGGAAGCCGCGCGCCAGCGGCTGCGGCCGATTCTGATGACGTCCTTCGCCTTTGTCATGGGCGTGCTGCCGATGGCGCGCGCCACGGGCGCCGGCGCCTACAGCCGCAACTCGCTGGGCATCGTCATCGCCTTCGGCATCCTGGTCAGTACGGTGCTGGGCCGCTTCGTGATCCCGGTGTACTACGTCCTCGGCGAGCGCCTGATCCGGGCGTTCTCGCGATCCGAGGCCGAGCCCGAGGATAGGCAGGATACCGAGGCCGATTCCCGCGGGGTGAAGCCGAAGGATGGCGAGATGGTGCTCTGACGACCCAGGCGAATCGGCGACGTCAGTCGCCGGGTCATCCCCCAGAGGGTGTGTGAGATGCCCCGAAGGTGGGTCGAACGCTGCTGTGCGGATGACGCGAGGAGTGTCTGCCAGCCGTCCCCTTCTCCCCGCGCGGCGGGGAGAAGGTGCCCGAAGGGCGGATGAGGGGTCGGCCGAGCGGCGTCGCCCTCGTTTCGCTCGATGGACGCTTCTCACACAGGCTAGAGCGCATTGCCGTTGCGTGGCGCACGGGCGAGAGCTGGAGGTTCGAGTCGGTCCCGGAAGCCCACGAAGTGGGCGTCAGGACGTAGCCGGGGGGCGTCAGCCCCCCGGACCGCCAGGCGAACCCTGATCTCCCCGCTCTCGTGTCACCCTCCCGGCCGCGGCCCCGCGTGGCGGGGTCGCGGCCGGGAGGGTCCCTC
>DAIDHB010000300.1 GCA_027452145.1 Planctomycetales bacterium | reverse complement strand
CATCTCGTCGATGACCGCATCGATCTCGCGGTAGGCACTCCGGTTGCCCCACAGCGCGGTCACGTCGCAGAAGGAGCATCGGTAAGCACAGCCCCGGGTCGTGATCACGCGAGCATAGTCGTAGGCGTCCCAGTCGACGAGGTGGTAAGCCGGCGCGGCCACGCTCTCGAGATCATCCTGGCGCGGCCGGGACGGGCCGGAGATGATCCGATCGCCTCGACGAAGGCTCATCCCGGCGATCGGCGCGAGGTCGTCGCGGCCGGAACGGCGGCGGAGCAGCCATTCCTGGACCGTCTCGTCGCCCTCGCCGCGGACGACCCCGTCGATCCAGTGGTAGAGCTCGAGAATCCGGTCGGCCGACGCGCTCGGCCCGGGGCCCCCCAGGATGATCGTGCTATCGGGGTTCCCTTCCCGGAGGATTCGCGTGGCCTCGATCACGACGGGCAGCATGTCGACGAAGCACGAGACGGCGACGATCTCGGAGTGATCGGACAGGAAATCGGCGAGTCGCCGCCCGTCGAGGCGGCTGGGCTCGGGCGCGATCTGGAAGTCGCGAAAGTCGACCGAAACGCCGAGGCGCTCCAGGGCGCCGGCGATGTAGAGCGGCCCCAGGGGCGGCTCACGCCTGCCGTCCTCGCCGAGCGTGGCACTACAGAGCGTGACCGACTCATTCATGTTAGCCGCCGCCCCGGGTCAGTCGTTGGACCGCTCGCGGTCCGATCGTGCCTCGGCCGGAATGGAGGTGGAACGCTGCCCAGGTCTCGGCCAGCGGGACGACGACCCGAACGACGGGCACGCCCAGCTCCGGGCGAGTCAGGTCGACCACGACCGCCTGTCGGAAACCCGCCGATGAGAGCCTCGACAGGAGCCACGCCACGTCGTCGCCGACACATTTATACTCGACCGAAGTGACTTCGTCAAACATCCTGCGGGGCCCGTGCTCCAGGATCTCGTCGGGGTCGGCGAGCCGGGGCGATTCGCCGGCGAATGAGGGGAGATCTTCCCGGCCGCCCTGAATCCACCCGCACCGGCTCTGCGCCGCCTCCGTCAGCGCGCGCACAACCGCAACCCGGGCGTCGGGGTGGCAGCCGTAACCCCCGTGGATCGTGTGCCGCCCTCGGCCGAGCGGCTCCGCCAGGGAACAGTGGATCGTCGCGACGCCGACATCCGACGTGATGTCGCGAAGGGCCACGCGGAGCCCGGCTCGCCTGAGGCGATCGAGGAGACGCGACGGGCGGGGGGGCAGAGTGCCAGGATCGATCAGGGGATGTGGCAGGGGGTCGGGGGTCCCGGGAACGACCTCGAGGCCCTCCAGGATCGCGTTCACGCCGCCGAGCAGCCGGCCCCCGGCGCGATGCAGTGCCATCGCGTCGCGCTCGATCACCTCGCAGAGCGCCTGGCAGACCGCCTCGTCCAGTGAGTTTCCCGCGGCGAGCCCGTTCGTGCTGGAATCCCAGGGGGCCGGTGCCTCCCGCGGAAGATACGGCGTGACCACCGCGTTGAGCGGCACATAGCGCGGCCTGTCGGCGATCAGGTCGCGGCCGAGCACCCACTCCAGAGGGAGCGAGACGAGGTCCCCGCCGCGGCGGGGGGCCAGCAGCTCACGCGGGTCGACGGCGTCCGTCTCGCGGCGAAGCCGCTCGAACGGCCCCACGGTCACCGGGAGGCGGCATTCCTCGGCGCTGTAGCGCTCGACCGCTTCCATCATTGCGCTGGCCTTCGCCTGGGCTCGCGTCGCGCCCTAGCCGTTGTGGTAGGAGATCCGGCGCCCCGCCTCGCGGGGCCGCGCGGCGACGAAGTTGGGCAGTCGACTGCGATCGAGGTGCGTGACCTCGGCGACCCGGGTCACGCCGATCCGACCGAGCAGCGGTTCCACGCGACGAATCGTCTCGGTGGGAGGTATGGTGCGCTCCACGCCGACCGTCGAGTACTTGGAACTCGCTGGGAACATGATTCACCGGATGGTGCGGACAGGGCGAAAGCCGAAGTAGGGAATACGTGACGATGGCTTCAGTCCAAACGTTCGATACCCGGATCGCACCGCCGACGCCGGCAGGGGATAGGCCCCGCCGCGCACGACCCGCACGAGATCCTCGGAGCAGCCGCGGTTCCGCACCACGTCCGGCACGGGCTTGCCGGCGGCATCGAGCGGATAGGGCTCGTGCGGGTCGCTGATCCATTCATACGCATTGCCCAGTATGTCGAACAGGCCGAGGTCGTTCGGTTCCAGTTGGGCGACGGGCCTCATCGTGCCGGAGAGCCTGTCGAACCAGGCGTAGCGCGGCAGCCAGGCGACCGATTGCCCGAAGGGATACCTCGAGACCGTCCCCGAACGGCAGGCGCACTCCCACTCGGCCTCGGTCGGCAGCCGGTAGCCGGTGCGGTCCAGGAAATCCTCGGGAAGACTCGAGCCGGGGCCGAAGTCGTCGGGGTAGCACCACTGGCCCCGGGGAATCCCATCCACGGCGCTCAGCCAGTTGCAGTAGCGGGTGGCCTCGAACCACGTGACGCCGCCGACGGCGCCGTCGGCCGGGAGGTCCCGATACAGGGGATCGGCGCGGTTGTCGGCGACGCCGCGCGGCCTGGTATCGCGGAACCGGCCGTAGTCGCGCATCGTCACCTCCCGGCTGGAGATGACGTAGGACCGCGGGATGAGTCGGGCGTGATCCGGCTCGGAGGGCTGGAGCTCGGGGACGACCCGGGCCGTCGAGCCCATCCGAAACGTCCGCGGCCCGCGGATGATCGTATAGGTCTGGCCCTGCGTGTTGACGAACCAGTCGCGGTCGGCCGGCAGGCGCGGCGAGGCGAGCTGCTGGTCGGCCGCCTCCACCTCATTCGCCAGCCCCCATCGCGTACGAAGCAGCCAGTTGATCGCCGCGTGAATACCCGGGTCGGGGTCGGTCCGGTATTGTTTCAGGAGCTCGGCCGCGAGCGCCTGCCGGTCGCTCGTCGGGAGGGCGCTCAGGGGGAAGTTCCCCAGGCTCAGCAGGAGGGCGCGCCGGGCCGACGGATCGGACTCGGTCCCGAGACGGCCGACGATGGCCGAGGCGTCGACGCCGTAGGCGGCGAGGTCGTGGATCAGCTCGGTACGGACGCTGGGATCGTCGCCCTGGACGAAGAGGGGCCACGCTCGTTCCTCGCGGCCCAGTAGCACCAGGGCGGTCGCGATCCGACCCTGGCGGGCCGACCTGGGCGCGTCGAAGCGAGCGATGTCGTTGAGCAGCGGCGACAAGGCGGCGGCCGCCCGGGCCCTCTCGCTCGGACCGGCGAGTCGTCCGAGAATCTCGTGCGCCCGATCGGACTCCGAGTCGACAAGCATCGTGGCCAGGTCCTCGGCGCGGCCCGGGTTATCCTGCCGGTCAACGAACTGGAGCAGCAGCCGAAAGGCTCGGTCGCGCGCGTCCGGTTGTCCCGTGTCGGCGAAGAGCGTCAGGAGCGGCCCGATCAGGCCGCGGCTGACCGGCTGGAACACCTCGCTCCACGTCCCCAGCAAAAGGGGATTCTCGGTGACGAGCTTCCGCGCCATCGGCGCGGACAGTTCCCTCCGCGAGGCGGTCGCCGGGTCGAGGACGGCGAGCATTCCCGCCGCGCGAAGCTGGGCATCGGACAGCTCCGCGGGATTGGTCTCCAGGAGCTTCCGGAATCGGTCGGTCACGTCCCCGGCGCCGACCTCGCCGAGCGCGGCACGGACGACGAGGACCTCGGCGGGTCCCGCCTCGCCGCCGAGAATGAAGTTCGCCAGAAAGCTCGCCTGTTCCGGCTCGAGGGCGAGAAGCGCGAGCGCGGCGGGGAGCCGGCTCGCGTCGCTATTCGACCCGTTTCCCGCCGCCATCCGATGCAGTCGATCGCGGACCAGGGAGAGATCGGGCGCGAGCTGACGGATGATGATCGGCAGGGCGAGGGTCTGGGCCGTGCCGAGGGCATCGACTCGAGCCGTGGCGGCTGTCAGCCGCCGCCCCTGGCGGAGTCGCTCCTCGTATCCGAGATACCCGATCACGCCGAGGACCAGGATCGCGGCGACGGACGACGAGGTCACGAGCGTCCGGCGCCGCTTCACCCACCTCCGCACCCGCCGCCAGCCGGGCTCGCGCCATGCCAGCACGGGCTCGTCCGCCATCCACCGCTCGATGTCATCGGCCAGGGCCCGGCTGGAGGCGTAACGGTCCTCAGGCGCGACGGCCAGGGCCTTCATGCAGACGACCTCAAGGGCCTTATCAATGGACGCATCGAGCGATCTCGGCGGGCGGATCTGTCCACTCTGGACCTTGCGGAGCAATTCTCCGACGTCCTGACCTTCGATCGGTGCCCTGCCGGTGAGCAGGCAATACAGGGTCGCACCGAGGCTGTAGACGTCGCTGCGGGGGCCGAGAGTCTGCAACTGGCCCCCGGCCTGCTCGGGGCTCATGTAGGCGGGGGTCCCGATTGCGGAGCCGAGGACCGTCTCGCTGCTGTTGCCGACCGATGGGGGGATGAAGGCCCCCTCGCCCGACGAAATGCCGGCGGCGACCGTGCCGACGGCCTTGGCGAGGCCCCAATCGACGACGAGCGTCTCGCCGTGCTTTCCCAGGATGACGTTGCTGGGCTTGATGTCGCGATGGAGGACTCCGCGCGAATGCGCGTATTCGATGGCGTTGCAAAGGTCGGTGAAACGACGAAGCATCTTCCTCAATTCGAGCGACCTGCGGCCTGGGCTCTCCGTCAGTGAGGCGTCGGCGTGGAACGCCTCGATGGCCTCTTTCAGGGTCCGGCCGCGGACCAGCCGCATGGCGTAATACGGACGCCCGTCGGGATGCGCCCCCAGCCCATAGACGGGCACGATTCCCGGATGCTCCAGCCCTCCGGTGATCTCCGCCTCGAGCATGAAACGCTGGCGGCTATCCTCGTCGTCCGCGTGCCGGTCGAGGATCTGCTTGACCGCCACCTCGCGATTCAGCTCCGAATCCAGGGCCACGAAGACCTCGCCCAGTCCTCCCCTCGCGTGCGGCCTGAGGATCCGGAACCGCTGGCCCTCGCTGGTCGCGGACCCGATCGAGAGCGTGGCGTCCTGATCGTGGGCCTGGGACTGCCGGCCATTCAACGTCGAGGCGATGCGCGGCAAGACCTCGCCGACGTCGGTATTCTGGATCGTCGACAGACTTTCTCGCGCCGAGGGCCTCGCCGAGATCGCGGCCAGGCTATCCTCGACACTGCCGCCGTGGGCCTCCAGATGAGCGACGACGAGCGCCTCCAGAAGCGCCCGCCTCGCGCACGTCAGGCTACCCAGGGATTCCAGGTGCTCGGCCAGGCTCACGGACCGGTCGCGTGTCCATGCCTGAAAAGCGCCGACGAGCTGCACCTGGTCGATCAGGCCGTTCTGAAGGGCCAGAAGTCCGAAGAGAAAATCTCGATCAGCGGCGGGCATTACCTGGGTCCGATCAAGGAAGCCGACGGTCAAAACTGCCCCTGGGGGCTCCGGGAATCGAGAATCGCCCGGATCGGCGAGCCACCGCGCCGGCAAGCCGCCTCCGAGCCCACATTCACCCCGTGCCGCCCGCGATCACGCACACAGTGCGACATCGATACTCCCGGATCACCGGTTTGTCCGCGCGACTCTCCCACCACGGCCGCGCCGCCGTCATTATCGGAAGGCTGGTAAAGAGCTGGGTAGACTCTGGAGTGTAACCGCCGTCGCATCCGCGCGATAGCCATCAATCGGCTTTCGAGGAATCAACGGACCACCTGGGTATCCGACTCGGCATGTCCGCCGGGTGCCCTCGCCCGACGGGCGAGGCGTGCCGGGAGCGAGCAGATCGCCGACAGAACATTTCGATTCATATAATTTCCTGTATTGTTTTGCCTTTTTGGCCGGGCTATCGTCGGGATTTGCCGGCCGAAACGGGATGGGAGATATGCCAGAACATGTCCTCAGACATCGAATCCGTCGGCGAGCGTGTGCGATCGGGGCGAGACCTGCTCATGGATCTGGCGTTCCGGTCGTTCGAGGCCCAGGCGGTTCATGCGGCCGCGTCGCTGGGAATCGCGGATCATCTCGAGGGGCGATCGATGGGCGTCGAGGATCTCGCCCGGGAGGGCGACGCGCATGCCCCGTCGCTGCGTCGCCTGCTGCGCGCCCTCGTCGGCATGGGCCTTTTCGCGGAGCCCGCCCCTGGCTGTTTCCAGGCGACCGATTCGGGCAGGTGGCTATCGAGCGGGATCCCTGGGAGCGTGCGCGACTCGGTGCTCGTCGCCGGCGGGCCGCTATTCCACCTGGCGTGCGGCGGGCTGGCCGACGCCGTTCGCTCCGGCTCGCCGGCCTTCGAGCGAATCCACGGGATGGGCTTTTACGACTATCTGGCCGCGCATCCCGAGGCCGGCCGGCTGTTCCACTCGGCGATGGCCGGCCACTCGGATGCCGAGAACGACGCGATCGCGGGCGCCTACGACTTCCGCTCATTCCGCCGGGTCGCGGATGTCGGCGGAGGGCAGGGGGGCCAGCTCGCCGCGATCCTGCGGGCGGCGCCCGGGCTCCAGGGCGTCCTGTTCGATCGATCGGCGGACGACGAGGCCGGCCGGCGACTCTCGGAGGCCGGCGTCGCGGATCGTTGCGAGATCTGCCGGGGAGACTTCTTCGAGGAGGTACCCCGCGATTGCGACGCCTACATCCTCAAGCGAGTCATCCAGGATTGCGACGATCGGGCCGGCGTGAGGATCCTGAAGAATTGCCGCGACGCGGCGGCGCCCGGCGGCAAGGTCCTCGTCATCGAGCGGGTCGTCTCCGACGAGGACGAGCCGAGTCCGGGCGGCGTGGCCGACCTTGTGATGATGGTCCTGCTCCCGGGCCGGGAGCGGACCGAGCGGGAGTTCCGGGAGCTGTTCGCCCGGGCCGGCCTGGAGCTGACCGCCACGATCGGGACGCCGCACGGGCAGTCGATCCTCGCCGGCGAGCTCGCCTGAAATCCGGGCTTCGATCCATCACCCCAGATCCACGAGCGGCCAGGACCGGATGAGGAGCGCCCAAACGGGATGGGGACAGGCGCCTGGAAGACCCGGAGCCTGTCCCCCTATTATTCGGGCACGAGGATCGCCCCGGCTGCGAGCAGGATCATGTGTGCTGAAGCTGATTGATCTTGTTGTAGAGCGTCTTCAGGCTGATCCCCAGCTCGCGGGCGGCGGCGGGCTTGTTGCCGGTGTGCTTCTCCAGGACGGTGAGGATGTACTTCATCTCGACGTCGCGGAGCGTCGGGTTGCCCTCGGGGATCTGGAAGTGCGGGCCGCCGTTGGAGCCCGAGCCCCCCGCGGCTGCGGGCTGCGACTTGCCGCGGGCCGGAAGCTGGGTCGGCAGGTGCTCGGGGAGGATCGGGCCGTCCCCGGCGAGGATCGTGGCACGCTCGATCATGTTGGCCAGCTCGCGGATGTTCCCGGGCCAGGCGTGGTTCTGGAGGACCTCGAGCGCCTCGGGCGAGATGTTGGACTGCGTCAGCCCGCGGCGGGAGACGTAGCGGGCGAGCATGTGCCGGGCCAGGGCGGGGATGTCGGCCTTGCGGTCGCGTAGGGGCGGCAGGTAGATCTCGAACGTGTTCAGGCGGAAGAAGAGGTCCTCGCGGAACAGCTCCTGCGCGACCATGTCGCGCAGGTCGCGGTTGGTAGCGCAGAGGACCCGGACGTCCACGCGGAACGGCTCGTTCTCGCCGACGCGGCGGATCTCGCCGCTCTCGAGGAACCGCAGGAGCTTGACCTGAACGCTCTTGTCCAGCTCGCCGACCTCGTCGAGGAAGAGCGTGCCGCCGTTGGCGACCTCGAACAGCCCCTTGCGGTTCGAATCGGCGCCGGTGAATGCGCCCTTGCGGTGGCCGAACAGCTCGCTCTCGACGAGGTTCTCGGGCAGGGCACCGCAATTCACCGGGATGAACGCGCGATCGGAGCGCCGGCTCTTGTCGTGGAGGTTGCGGGCGATCAGCTCCTTGCCCGTGCCGGTCTCGCCCAGGATCATCACGGTGGCGTCCGTCGGGGCGATGGTCTCGATCAGCCGGCGGACCTGCTGCATCACGGGCGTCTCGCCGATCAAAAGCGGCGTGCCCTCGGCGGCCTTGAGCCGGCTCTCGAGCGCGGCGGTCTTGTTGGCCATGTCGCGGCGCTCGGCGACGCGGCCGAGCAGCACCTCGAGCTCGGTCCACTTGCAAGGCTTGGTCAGGTAGTCGAACGCGCCGAGGCGCAGCGCCTGGACGGCCGTGTCGACCGAGGCCTGGCCGGTGAGCAGGATCACCTGGGTGTCGGGGCTGGCTTGCCGGACCTGCTCGAGGACCTCGATGCCGGTCATCCCGGGCATGCGGATGTCCAGGAGCGCGACGTCATACAGGCCGCGTTCGAGGGTCCGCAGCGCGGTGATACCGTCGGGGCAGACCGTGACCTCGTGGCCCAGCCGCGGGAGCTCCATCTGCATCAGGTCGCGCAGATGGGCCTCGTCGTCCGCGAACAGGATCCGCAATCCTCCCTGCCTGGGCTTTTCCATCCGACCATCCCTCCGTGTCCTGGCGTCCCGTCCGCGTCGCGTCGCCGGCGCGTCCCGGGTCGGTGTCGACTCGCCTCGCCGGCGGCGCATCGCCCCCAACCGGCCGACCCCGCCTGTCCCGTCCCGTATTCGTGATCGCTCTCATGTGCCCCGGGTGCGCGGCCCCGGGCTGCCCGTCCGGCGCGGCTCGGGCCGCCCCGGGCTGGCTCGGCCCGCTCCCGCTCGGCTCAACTCGCCGCGGCGGGCTCGGCCCTGCGGCGCCCCTGGCCCCTGGCCTTGCTCCTCCCGCCCTCCGAGGCCTCGGTCGGGTGGATGGGCAACCGCACGGTGAAGGTTGATCCCTTGCCGATGCCCGGGCTGACCGCGCCGATCTCGCCGTTATGCTGGCTGATGATCCGGTGCGTGATCGACAGGCCCAGGCCCGTCCCCTTCCCCTCGCGCCTGCGGGTGAAGAACGGCTCGAAGATGTTCTCGAGCACGTCGCTCTCCATGCCGCAGCCGTCGTCCAGGAACGTCATCTCGGCCATCCCCTGGTTGTACCGCGCATCGATCCTCAGAGTGCCCTGATGGTCCATCGACTCGAGCGCGTTGACGATCAGGTTCAGGACGACCTGCTTGATCTCCTGGCTGTCGACGTGCGCCATCACGGCCTCGCGGGGGTGGAAGACGATCGCCTTGCCCCGATACTTGCCGATGTGCTGGATCATGTCGACCACACCCTGGATCAGGCTGGACAGGTCGATGCGCTCGCGGGTGATGTCGTTACACCGCGAGAAGTCCAGGAGCTTCTCGGTGATGTTCTTGCACCGGAACGCCTCTTCCTGGATCATCTTGAGGTAATTGCCGACGAGCTTGAGGTCGGGATCGGCGGTGCCCGCGAGGAACCGTGCCAGGCGATGGTCGAGGGCCTCGGCGCAGAAGGCGATCGAGGCCAGCGGGTTGTTGATCTCGTGCGCCACGCCCGCGGCGAGAAAGCCGACGCCAGCCAGCCGCTCGGAGCGTACGAGCTGCCGGCTGCGCTCGTGGACCTGGCGCTCGAGGTCGGCGTAGGTCAGGCTGATCTTCGCGGTCATGTCGTTGAACGCCTCCCCGAGGGCCTGCATCTCGTCCCCCGACTGGAGGTCGATCTTGTAGTCGAACGAGCCGCGCGCCACGTGCCGCACCCCGCGCTGGAGCATCCGGACCGGGGTAAGCACCCACCGGTGGAACAGCACCGTCAGCGCGATCAGCATCCCCAGCACCATCAGCGCCGACGACCAGACGATCACGCGGCTGGCCTGGTACTGGCCCTGGGAGTTCTGGAGAACCGCCCAGAAATCCTGGTGGAGCTTGTCGGGGAGCTCACTGACCTTCTCGTAAAGCCGGTCGATCCGCGACTTCAAACCGGGCGTGGATTCGAGCGGGGGCAGCAGGTCGGCGTAGCGGGTCGTGCCGGGGAACAGCGGCGCATAAGCGGCATGATTCGGGTCGATCTCGTTGAGGATGGCCGTCAAATCCTGGTCCATCAGGAGCGCCAGCCGCAGCTCGTCGTAGCCGGTGTCGCCGCGGCTTCCCTGAGTCGTGTTTTTCTTCAATTCGCGGTAGTAGACCGCCAGGGAATCGCGGGCCTCGACCACGCGACGCCGCAGGTCGGTCATCTCCTCGGTACTGGAGTCATCCCGGGGCGGATGGAGCCGGAACACCGCCGCGAAGAGCTGCGTCGAGGCCCCGATCTCGCGGAGCTGGTCGACCAGCGTCAGCTTGCTCATGTGGAACGAGTGAAGGCCGAAGATGGAGCCACCCATGAGGATCAACATCATCCCGATGACCAGGATGAGGCCGACCATGAGCTTGAGCCGGATGGGCCATCGGGGCATGGCGACCTCCCTGTCGCGTTGCGGCGGAGCCGGGATCGGGGTGCGCCTGCCCGCAAAAGGCGCGAGCCGGCGCGGGGCACTATAACAAACTTCGCCCCGAGCTCAAAGGCCCATTGGAACGAGTCGCAAGCCTCGTCGGGTCCGGGGTTTGCCGCCGGAGTCCAGCCGGCCGCCCCGCCGGCCGCCGCGGACCGATCATCGGCCGTACCACTGCAACAGCCCGGAGGCGCAGAGCGCCAGGAGGAGAATCAGGCCGAGGACGCCGCGGAGGATCGTCATCTCGCGCTGGAAACCGGCCTCGCGGCGCGGCTCGTTCTCCAGGTGCTGGAGGAAGAGGATCCGGCTGGCGATGCTGCCGTGGCGCCACGACCGGCGCCGGAACTCCATGTTGTTGCACTGCGCGACGATCGCGAGGGCCTCGGAGAAGGTTCGCAGGCCGCCCGGGCAGAGCGGCAGGCGCCGGCGAGAGGTCGGCGCGGGCGAGTCGATATCGATGTCCAGGTGCGGTGGGCAGTCCGGCAGGTCGCACGAGACCACCTTGCTGCCGAAGACGTCGGCCTGGCGCTCGAACCGTCGCGACAGGTGGCCGAAGACCAGCCAGAAGTAAAACCCCGCCAGGACCAGGATCACCACCTCCTGGCCGACGTCGCCGCCGAGCGACTGGGCGGCCCAGGCGGGCACGACGGGCAGGGCCGTCAGCCAGGCCAGCCCGGCGGTGACGCAGGCGGTCAGCAGCGTGAGGAACGCCAGGCTGCCCGCGAAGAAGAAGCCGAAATAGAGCAGATGCCGGTGGGCGATGTGGCCGATCTCGTGGCCGAAAACGGCCGCCACCTCGACGGGCGTCATGGTGTCCACCAGGGCGTCGGTCAGGAGCACGTACCGGAAGCCCGGCAGGACGCCCGTGACGCAGGCATTCAGCACGCTGTTGCCGGTGTCCCAGAGCAGGATGTCGCGAAAGCGGAAGCCCGCGCGACGCGCGGCCCGCTCGAGCCGGCTGCGCAGCGGGCCCGACGGCAGCGGACGCGTCGGCCAGGCGAAGCGAACGAAGAGGGGCGCGGCCAGCACCAGCCCGCCCAGAAGCGCGACCTCGATCGGGCCGGCGACCGCCAGCTCGTCCCAGTGCGGCCAGAAGCGCGCCAGGATGTCGCGACGGACCACCAGGAGAAGGATAACGGGCATCATCAGTCCGAGGCTCTGCCTCGACCGCAGGAGCAGGTAGCGGCCCAGCCGGGCCGACGGCTGCCGATCCACGCCGCGCTGGAATGCCCGGTCGGCGACGAACTGGCCCCACCAGACGACGAGCTGAATCACCGCGAACGGGAGGAACACGATCGCGTCGTTCACGACCCCGAGCCGATCCAGGCCCCAGTTGGCCCGGACCACGCGTCCCCAGCCGACCGAGTGGATGATCCAGCCGTAGACGATCAACGAGATGAGGGTCAGGAACTGGACGCCGCGGAGATGCCGGCGCCGTACCCGCGACGATGGCATCTCTCCCTGCGAGACCTGCGAGGCGATCCACAGCGCGAACCCGAACGAGAGGATGGCGACGACGCTGATCCCGCCGCAGGTCTGGAGGACGCGCAGGCCCGCGTCGGGCATGGGCGCGCCCGAGCGGGGCGGGTCGATCCCGAACGCCAGGATCAGCGCGATCAAGAGGGGTACGGGGAGCATCTCGGGTCCGAACCGCCACGAGGGCGCCGGTTAGGGTCCCCGGAAGGATGGTGAGAGGCACCTCGGCGACTCGGGGCCGGTGCCATCTTGCCGGGGCGGGTAAGCTGAGCTGGGTCGGCGGGCCGGGGGCCGCGATGGGCGTCCGCCCCGGTGGATCGTCCGATCACGGGGCGGGTTGCGCCGTCCGGCTCCCGCGACCCTCACGCGGCGGCCACGCCGACGACGATGAGCTGAACGGGGTACACGACCGATGTGCCGGCTCCCCTGGCCTGGAGCTTCAGCGGCAGGACCACGCTCCAGGTCTCCTTTTCCGCGTCGTGGAGCACGGCCGGCTCGGGCTTCGAGCCGGGGGGCGCCATCAGCAGCAGGAAGGACGCCGGATGGTTGGTCCCCGCCGCCTCGGAGCTTCGCTCCTCCAGTTGCTTGCGCGCGGGGGGAGCCAGGCCCTTGTCCCTGGTCGCCGGCAGCAGCAGGATGTAATCGCGATACGTGCTCACCCCCAGGTGGTCGCCGTTCACGGGCTGGAGCCCGTACCGCATGGTGTACACCCCCTTGGGGACGGGTTGATCCCGGTAGTCGTGGCCCTCCCTGGCGAACTCGAGCACGCCGAGCAGCTCGCCATCGGCCAGGAACGGGAACTGGATCGCCCCCTTCGGCCCCGTCGGCTTGTCAGTGCCGGGCGTGGCCCGGCGCAGCCAGATCTCGGCGAACGGCTCGCCCTTGTCGTCCTGGATGCGGATCGACTGGCCTTCGAGCGCCCCGGTGATCTCCGTCGAGACCGCGGTCGGAGGAGCCTGCTTGCGAGACTCGACCTTGAGCGCCTCCTGACCGGCGGCGCCTCGGGACGCCGCCAGGAGTACGATCGAGGCCAGGAACGGTCGCATCATGGAGTTCTTCTCTCGTGGGTCCTGAGGAAATTCGAGCGTCGAGCGTCGAGCGACGGTCCTCCGGACATCGGTCCGGGCAGGGCGCCCGGACCTTGCCCTTCTCGAACCGACTCTCAGTAAGCGAAGTGGCCCACGAAGCTGCTGCGGCAGTTCGGGTCGTCCCAGCGGGTGTCGAGCCCCTCGCCCTGGAAGCGGTGGCCGAGGGTGTACGCCGGCTTGACGTCGACTGCGCTGGAGAGCGGCGAATAGGCCACGGTCTCGTTGCCGCACATGTGGTCGCGCTCGTCGAGCGGCCGGGTCACGATCTGGGCGAGCCCGGCGGCCCAGAAGGTCGCGCGGGGCGCCTGCGGCATGCCGTGCGCGGTGTGGGGCGACGCGGTCTTCCCGGCGTGCTCCTCCAGCTTGAGCTGCATGCGGGCGGTCTTGACCGAGACGACGTTGGCGAGCCGGCGGCCGCCGAGTGTGCGGGCCATGTTGACCAGGGCCTCGCGCTGGCGATCGTCGGCACGGGAGTCGACGATCAGCACGGCCTGGGCCTTGTCGGGGTCGTCCTCCGAGAAGGTCGTGTTGCCCTGGACGGCGGCGGCCACGCAGAGGCCGGCGACGTCGACGCCGTTCCACCGGCCCTCGTTGACCTTCCAGGCCAGCACGGCCTGCTTGCCGTAGATGAATACCTCGGCGTTGGAGAAGCAGGGGCCGGTGAACACGTCGGCGTTGCGGGCCTCGACATAGTCGCCCCGGATCTCGGCGGCGCCGGCGATCGCCGGGGCGAGGATAAACACAGCGGCGCAAAGCGCCCGAGGGAAGGTCCTCATCAGGTTCGGCTCCGTTTCGGTAGGGTGGCGCGTGCCGGGTTGGGCGTGATCGATCACCTTGGATTATGGGGCGAATCCGTGCGGAACGTCAAGGGCCGAACCGGCGCACGGGAGGGCATGGCGGCGGTCGACAACGAGACGTAGACCCAGGAGAGCCAAGGACTTGAGAGCAAGGAGCAGGGAATGTGGCGTTAGTGGACCTCGGCCGGTTCGGCGGGGCCTTCGGGATCGGCGGGGGCGCTCGCGACGTCGGACGAACGGCCGAGGCCGGCGGCCAGCCTTCGATAGGCGGCCTCGAGGCGATCGCGGTCGTCCTGGTACTCCTGGACGCTCCGGCGGAGCCGCTCGATGGCCTCGTCACGAGCGGCGAGGCGACGGACGTCGTCGAGCGCGCGGTCGGAGGCGTCGCGGTTCTGGGCCTGGAGGTCGACGACCTGGTCCTTGAGCCGGGCGTTCTCGGCGCGGAGGGAGCGGGTGAGCTGGAGGGATTCGTCGAGCTGGGATTTGGGTACCACGGCGCAGGCGGGCAGAGCGGCCGCCGCGATCAGGGCGGCGGCGAGCCGGGCGAACCTGTTCGATCGTCCCTGCTCGGGCATGCGTTCCGACTCCATTCGGAAACGTCTCGGACCGGGAAGCCGGGGAGCCGGCCCCGGGCCGCTCGGGCGGCCGGGGCCGGCGGACGGTATCGGATCGGATCGGATCAACTGCCGCCGAAGAGGCCGGCGATGGTGCGGACGAGCCCGGAGGGCCCGCTGCCGTCGCGGAACTCGTAGAGGTTACGGACCATGTCGAGCGAGATGAACGAGAGCAGGAAGATCAGGACCGTGGTGACGCCCAGCAGGCCCACCCAGAGTCCGCCCCACTCCTGCTCGTCGCCGCGGGTCAGGACGACGGCGGGGCCGGCACGCTCGGCGGCGCTGGAGGTCGTGTCGGAGGACGACCAGGCGCTGGCCATATCGCTGGAGACGGCGGCGTCGAAGCCGTCGTCCTCCTCGTCCTCGTCGCCGACGAAGTTCGAGGGGGCCATGGCGGTGGCGGCGTTCTGGTCGACGGCCTCCTCGTCGATGGCGAAGACCTCGCTGGCGCTGTCGCTCTCCTCGAGCTCGAAGTCGCTGGCGGCCTCGAGCTGGACAGTCTGGTCGTCGGAGTCGTCGTCGGAGAGCGGGACGTCCACCTCGAAGTCGGTGTCGTCGAAGATGTCCTTCTCCCCCTTCTTGACGGCGGGAGGCGGCGTCTTGGCGAGCGACTTCTTCGGGGGGGCCGGTTTGGCCTGGGGGGTCTTGATCTCCTCGTCGGAGAGCGGGGCCAGCTCGATCGAGTCGGCCGCGCCGAGGCCGAGGCCGGGCCCCTGGAGGTTGATCCCCGAATCGCTGGGCCGCGAGAGATTGATGCCCGAGATATTGGGATCCGCGGCCGTGACGTCCGAGTCGCTCGCCTTGCTGATCGGCGTCGCCTCGAACTCGTCGCTGGCGTCGAGCGCGGTGAGCTCGAAGTCGCTGCCCGACTCGGGCTGGAGGGCGTCGATCAGCTCACTCGAGGGATTCAGGTCGAAATCGCTATCGGACTGGCTGGCCGGGACCTCGGCCGACGAGCCCAAAAACGGAGCCGGGCGGACCCCGGTGTCGCTGCCCGAGCCGGCGAGGACCCCGTGATCGGCCGTGTCGTCCTTGATCAGGGTGACGTCCGAGTCGCTGGGGGCGCGCAGGCCGGAGTCGGGCGTGGCGAGCCGGACGTCGGAGTCGCTCGCACCCTTGACGTTGTCGGGCACGAGGCGGACGTCGGAGTCGCTCGGATGCTTGCCGGAGGCCGAGACGCCGATGATGACCGAGCTCGAGCCGGTGACCGGGTTGGGCGGCAGCGAGAGGTCGTCGAGCAGGATGTCGTGCTCGGACGAGCCCTCGGGATCCGGGGCCCCCTTCGTCTTGAACTGGGTCGTCTCGGAGCCCAGGTCGGGCCGAGCGACCCCGAGCTGGAATTCGGACAGGTCGAGGTCGGCGCCCTCGTCCAGGCCCGAGGCGGCCGGGACCTCGAGGTCCGACAGCCGGAGCTCGGCGTCGCTACCGAGGCCGCGGCGCCGGGCCAGTTCATCGATGTCAACCACGCGGAAACGCCACGAGCCGCCGTCGAGGAACGCGCGGACCTCGCGCGCCTGGGCCTTGCTCTTGAGTTCCTCGCTGCTCATACCCAGGACGCGGGCGGCTTCTTCGAGCGTATAAAACTGAGCCATGGACGTGCTCCTCGCGGTCGAGATCGGCCCTGTGGGAGCCGTGGATCATCGGATGACTGGACTGGGTGGGAGACCCCGACCGACCGATCGCGCCGGACGTCTCCTGCTCTATGGGTTTGTCGCCGGGTTCAGATTCAGTGCATCGACCCGCGCCTTCACGTCCGCGGGTTCCAGGCCCTGGTTATTGTACTGGTCGAGTTGCAGGTCCCACTGGAACTGGCGGGCGGCCTCGAGTTTGACGGTCCCCTTGGTATTGGACGGGTCGCCGACGCGGTAGATCGCGAACGCCCGCCTCTTCGTGTCGATGAGGTAAAGCCACTGCCCGGGATTCCCGCCCCCGCCGGGCGTCGCGATCAGCGCCAGGATGCCTCCCGACTCGCCCGAGACGATACCCCGGGACGCGCCCCGCGCCGGCTCGGCTGCCCGCGGCGCACCGGTCGCGGCCTGACGGTAGCCGTTCTGCGCCTGCGCCGCGGCGTGCTCGATCTTGGATCCGCAGCACCATGACACGAAGATCCCCAACGCCATGCCCGGCAACCCGTACCGTACGAACCCGGAGCCCAGACGTCGCGCCATCCCCCACCCTCCTCCTTGAACGACACCGCCCCCATCCCGGGAGGCCGCTTCGCGCGCCCCGCCGCCGCGAACTGCGGCGCGTGTGCCCGCGGTCCGGCGGTCTTCCTGTCCAGTCTATCACAACTTTTCCTGGACGGACGGCCGCCGCCAGCACGATCCGACATGCGAGCACAAGGCGAGATGCGATCCCGACATATCCAATTGTAGAGGGTGCGCCGATCGCCGCAAGTCCAGACACCCGGGCCGCAATCTCCCCCGAGGGGAAAATGTTTGACTTTTCTTGAAAATTCGGGGATCGTGGCGGAAGAATAGAGATAGGAGACTCGGCGCGGGAGCCGGCAAAAGGTCAAAGACCGACCTCGGCCGCCCGCCGATCTTCCTCATACCGCCCGACACCCTCCCGCGGCCGGAGGCAAATGCCATGCATGCCCGCTCCTCCCTCCCCCGGATCCCCGCCTCGACCCTGACGGCTCTGGCTCTGGCGATCTCTCCGGTCTTCCTGACGGGCCCGTGCCGGGCCGGTGGCGCCGCGAACCCGCCGGGCGCGGAGATCTCTGTCGAGCCGAAGACCTTCCACCTGGCGGGTCGGCGGGCGACCCAGCAGATGATCGCCACGCGGCGCGGGGCCGACGGGATGGTCAGCGATGCCACGCGCTCGGTCGAGTGGGTCGTCAAGGACCCGCGCATCGCGACGGTGAACGCCCGGGGCCGGGTCGTGCCAGTGGCGAACGGCTCGACGGCCATCGTGGCGCGGCTGGGTCGGGTCGAGGTGGTGTCGTCGCTGACCGTCGAGGGGATGGAACGGCCCAGCCCGGTGAGCTTCCGTCACGACGTGATCCCGGCGTTCAGCCAGGCGGGCTGCAACATGGGCGCCTGCCACGGGACGCCGACCGGCAAGGGGGGATTCCGGCTGAGCCTGCGGGGCTATCTGCCCGACCAGGACTTCGCCATCCTCTCGCGCGAGGCGGGCGGCCGGCGGATCAACCCGATGGCGGCCGAGACCAGCCTGATCCTCCGCAAGCCGCTGGGCGAGGTGCCCCACGAGGGCGGGCTGCGGCTCAGCCGGACGACCAAGACCTACGAGTTCCTCCACGACTGGATCGCCGAGGGCGCCAAAGACGACCCCGGCGGGTCGAAACCCGTCCGGCTGGAGATCCTGCCCGAGCCCCGCGTCCTGGTCGCTCCGGCCTCCACCCAGCAGCTCATGGTTCGGGTGTATGACGAGTCCGGCGCGTCCCGCGACATCACGCCGATTTGCTACTACGACTCGTCGAACCCCGAAATTGCCGAGGTCGACGCCGAGGGCTACGTGAAGTTCAAGACGCGCGGCGAGGTGGCCGTCATCGCGCACTATCTCAACCTGGTCGCCAACGTCCGGCTGACGCACCTGGTCGAGGTGCCCGGCTTCGCCCAGGTCGAGGTCCCGCGCGACAATGTGGTGGACCGCGCGGTCTTCGCCAAGCTCAACCGGATGCGGATCCGTCCGTCCGAGCGGTGCAACGACCGCGAGTTCATCCGCCGGGCGTATCTCGACGTCATCGGCGTGCTGCCGAGGCCCGAGGAAGTTGACCAGTTCCTCGCCTGGCCCGAGAAGGAGCGCCGCGCCCGACTGGTCGACGCCCTGCTCAACCGAAGCGAGTTCGCCGACTTCTGGGCGCTCAAGTTCGCCGACATCCTCCGGTCCAACGGCCGCCTCATCGAATCGAAGGGGGCGTATGTCTTCCACCGGTGGATCCACGATAGTATCCAGCGCGACATGCCGCTGGACGAATTTGTCCGCGAGCTGCTGACCGCCGAGGGTTCGACCTTCAAGAATCCGGCGGCGAACTACTACCGGGTCAGCCGCGATCCGGAGAGCGCCGTGGAGACGACGGCGCAGCTCTTCCTGGGCGTGCGGATCCAGTGCGCCAAGTGTCATAACCATCCGTTCGAGCGGTGGACGCAGGACGACTACTACGGGTTCGCCGCGTTCTTATCGCAGGTGGGTCGGAAGAAGGGGAACCTGCCGGACGAGGAGGTCGTGTACGTCACCGGGTCGGGGGACGTCCGCCAGCCGAGGACCGGACAGAAGATGAGTCCCCGTGCCCTGGGCGGTCCGACATACGACGACGCGGCGGGCAAGCCCGAGCGGCGGGCGCGGCTGGCCTCGTGGCTCTCGGGCGCGGAGAACCCGTTCTTCGCCAAGAGCCTGGTGAACCGGATCTGGTATCACCTGATGGGCCGCGGGATCGTCGAGCCGGTGGACGACTTCCGGGATTCGAACCCGGCATCGAACGACGAGCTGCTCGAGGGGCTGACGACCGAGTTCGTCCGGAACGGGTACCACCTCCGGCCGCTGATCCGGACGATCCTCATGAGCCGGACGTATCAGCTCAGCGCGACGACGAACTCGCTGAACGTGGACGACTCGCTGTATTTCTCGCATTGCCAGACGAAGCTGCTGCCCGCCGAGGTGCTGCTGGACGCGATCTCGAGTGTGACGGGGACCTCGACGAAGTTCGACGGCCTGCCCATCGGCGCCCGGGCGACCCAGATCCCCGACGGCAAGATGGACAACCCGTTCCTCAAGACGTTCGGCCGGCCGGCGCGCGAGCTGGCGTGCGAGTGCGAGCGCGAGAGCGAATCGAACCTGTCGCAGGCCCTCCAGCTCATCGGGGGCGCGACGGTCAACGGCAAGCTCCGCGACGACAACGGTCGGATGGCCCGGCTGGCGAAGGGCAAGATGACGCCCGAGGAGATTACCCGCGAGCTCTACCGGGTCGCCCTGTGCCGCGAGCCGCAAGCGTCGGAGCTCGAGGCCGCGGTCAAGCACCTTTCATCCGCCAGGGACCGCCGCCAGGCCGTCGAGGACCTGGGCTGGGTGCTGATCAACTCGAAGGAGTTCCTGTTCCGGCATTGATGGGAGCCGCCCGTCGCGTCGACGCGAGTCTCTGGCCCCGCCCAGGAGCGGACTCTTCACCACGAATGGCACGAATACCACGAATCAAGACCCGGATCGGGTTCCCTTTGACTCGTGGTATTCGTGCCATTCGTGGTTGATTTCCGCTTCTCGACCGAATCGACGACGCGCCCGGCACCACCTCGCCAGCGGCGAGCCGCTACACCGCTCAGCCCGAGCCGCTCGCGACGGCCTTGGCCTTCTCCTGGTCGGTCTCGCCAGCCTTCTTTCGCTTCCCCCGGAGGCCGAAGACCTTCGCCAGCATGGCGCCGCCCCGGAACAGGCGGAGCAGGGCGGGCGTCGAGAGATGGTCGACGTGGCTGTACCAGGTCGTCACCATCCGGGTGAACTCGAGCATCTTCTCGAGCTGCTCGCGGGTGTACTGCTCGGACGGATCACCCTGCCGGGCCTCCTCGACGCAGTGCTCGAGGAGGGAGATGGTCGGGTCCATCTCGCGCCGCTTGCGTTCGGCCATGATGACGCGGAAGGTATCGAGCACGTCCTTGAGCGCCTCGAACCGGTCGCGACGATCGCCGATGGTGTGAACCCGCCGCACGACACCCCAGGTGATCAGCTCGCGCAGGCTCGTCGAGACGTTCGACCGGCTCACGTCGAGCAGCCGGCTGATCTCCTCGGCGTCGAGGGGATGAGGGGCGACGAACAGCAGGGCATGCACCTGGGCCATCGTGCGATTGATGCCCCAGGCCTGACCCATCTCGCCCCAGTGCAGGACGAACTTCTGCGCGGCCGGCGTGAGTGTCACGAGTTGTTTCCGCCGTGTCTGGTATGACAGTTTCTACCGAAATGATACTCCGGGTCCAGAGAGGCGGCAAGGGTCGGGGCGTCCTCATGTCAACCGGCCGCGGAGGACGGTGACGGCCTGGCCGATCAGGACGACGCGGGGGCCTTCGAGCCGGACCCCGACCACGCCGCCGCGGCGGGAGCGCTGGTGTCCGGCGAGGCGGGTCTTGCCCAGCCGGGCGCCCCAGTAAGGCCCGAGGAAGCAGTGGGCGGAGCCGCAGACCGGGTCCTCGTCGACGCCCACGCAGGGGGCGAAGAAGCGGGAGGCGAAATCGAATCGGTCGTCGGCCGACCGGCTGGTGATGATGACCCCACGCGCGGCGAGTCCGCCGAGCCGGCGAATGTCGGGCCGGAGGTCGACCAGCGTCGGCTCGTCGTCGAGCTCGACGAGGACGTCCATGCGGTTGCGGCCGGCGAAGCGGATCGCGGCGGGGATGGCGGCCTCGAGCAGGGCGCGCTCGTCGGCCGACGTGACCTCCGAGACCAGCGGTTCGGCGGGGAAGTCGAGCTCGATGCCGTCGGCTCCGCGGCGAGCGATCAGGACGCCGCTTCTGGTCTCGAATCGCGGGACGACGTCGGCGGCGACGTGGCCCTCTTCCCACAGGACATGCGCGGTGGCGAGGGTGGCGTGCCCGCAAAGGTCCACCTCGGACGTCGGGGTGAACCACCGCAGGCCGAAGATGGCAGGGTCGGCGCCGCGCGTCGCGAAGGCGGTCTCGGAGAGGTTCATCTCGGCCGCGACGTCCTGCATCCAGCGCGGGTCCGCCGGCTCGTCGAGCACGCAGACCGCGGCGGGGTTTCCGGCGAACGGTCGATCGGTGAAGGCATCCACCTGGATAATCGTCTGGGCCATGCTGGGATTCCTCGATCCATCGACGAGTGGTAAGACAGAAGGCGAATCACCTCGGCAAGGCCGGCGGATCGGACCCGAAGCTCGCGACGCTCGCGGCCCCGGTCCCAACGACCCAGGGATCCGCGAGATTCCTGGAGACCACCAACTCTCCCGCCGAGTTAAGACTACTTTACGGCAAGATCCCCGAATTCCAGTGGATGACCAGGAGTGATGGGCCGATAATCCTGGAGGGACTCCCCACGGATTGGGGTGATTCCATCTCCTGTCTCCAAGGGATTGGACGCATGGATCGAGGAAACCGTCGACGGCTGCTGGCGCTCCGTGCGCTGCTGCTGATGTCCGCGATCCAGGCGGTAACGCCGGACGCGCGCGACCTCGCGTCGTCGGCGCTGCTCAAGCTCTTCACCCTGTCCACCCAGCCGGCTCACCACATCTTCAATGAGAGAGATCGGTCCGAGGAGGTCTGCCGCGAGGCGCAGGTCGCACCTCCCTGCGAGAGTGCGACTGAGGCGGATTGCACGCCGACCGGCCTCCTCGAGATACCGCCATCGTCGCCGCCGTGGCACGACGCCTGGCGCGGGCTGGCCATGTGCGGCTCCGGACTGCCGGGTTCGGCCCGGATGCGCCTGCGCTCGCTCTGCCGCCTGATCTGCTGAGCGGCCAGCCCTGGTCCTCGACGCGTCGCATGCGCCTCCCGGCCGTCGTGGCTGGGAGTCGGTGGATGATCGTCGTCCCACGCGGGTGCGGCCGTCGGAACCGGCCGCCGATCCCGGGCAGGCGGCGCCGGATGGCGTCCGCGTCACGCTCCATGTCCGCGGCGCAGGCCGCTCCTTCCCGACGAAAGGCTGGGACTCTCTCATGATGGATTCCACGCGCTTCCTTCTCGCCTACTTCTCGCCCGAGACGATGCTGCCCCTCTCGTCCCTGATCGCGACGGTCGTCGGCTTCGCATTACTCGTCAAACGAAGCACCGTGCGATTCGTCGCCCATTGCTGTCGCGAGGCCCTGAGGTCGCTGCGTCCCCGCTCGGCCCCGTCCTCGCCACACTCGCGCATCGGGCCCAGGCGCGCCTCGCAGCGGCTCCGCCGCTGACGGGGCCGCGATGGGCTCCCGGAGGATGTTCCGGGACGACGCGGAGGAGTTCCAGGTGACGCGACCGCGAGGGAGGTAGGCTCGATGACGGTGATGACCGACGGCGAGGCCCGTCCGCGCGACGGCCAGGATGCCCCGGAGTATTCGCAGTCCAGGGCTCCAGCCGGGGGGCCCGCGTGGGGCTTCTCGCCGCCAATGATCGTGGCCCTCGCGGCTTTCATGGGCCTGACGACGGCCTACTTCGAGCTGTTCCTCTTCTGGTTCCGCTGGCGGTTCATCGACGCGTCGGCCCTCAGCTCTCTCCAGTTGAACCAGCACGCGATGTGGATGGTTCCCCTGTCGGATGCGGCGATCTTCTCCCTCGCCGGGCTGACCCTGGCGCTGCTCGCGCGCCTGACCGGCTCGCGGCGAGTGTCGAGACTCGGCGTGGGAGCGCTTTGCGTCCTGGCCGCGTACGCCCTGCTTCTGACTTATCGGGGGCTCAGCTCGCTCGCCTGCGTCGCGATGGCAGGCGGGGTGGGGTTCCGGCTGGGCCTGCTGATCCTCGCTCACACCCGTTCCTGCCGCCGCGTGGTTCTGGCGACGGGT
>DAIDHB010000299.1 GCA_027452145.1 Planctomycetales bacterium | reverse complement strand
GTCGTTACAATCTCTGATCGAATCAAGTTTACCCATCCACCCGGAACGGCCTCCGATGTCCCGACACTCTCCCCTCCGCGAACTCTACCTCGCCCGGCTCCGCGAATTCTATCGCCAGCCGGCCCGGATCTTCTGGGTCTACGGCTTCCCGACCGTACTGGCCGTGGTCCTGGGGATGGCCTTCCAGAACCGCGAGCCGGCGCCGATCCAGATCGACATTGTCGAGGCGCCCGGAGCGTCGTGGATCAGAACGGCGATCGACGAGCACAATGCGGCGCTCAAGCGTGAGCGCTCGGCGGCCGCGGCGCACACCGACCTCCCGGCTGTGCTCGTCGACCAGGGTCCCGAGCCGGACGCCATGAAACGCCTGAAAACGGGGAAAACCCCGCTGGTGATCGAGCCCGAGGGCGCCGATTCCTGGGTCTACCACTACGACCCGACGCGGCCCGAGGCCGTCACCGCCCGGCAATCGGTGGATGACATCCTCCAGCGGGCGAAGGGGCGGAAGGATCCGGCGACCGTCCGGAACGCGCCGGTGACGGAGCCCGGCTCGCGCTACATCGACTTCCTGATCCCCGGGCTGATCGGCGTGAACACGATGGGAGGCGGCCTCTGGGGCATCGGCTTCATGCTGGTGCACATGCGAATCGGCAAGCTGCTCAAGCGGCTGGTTGCGACACCCCTACCCCGGCGGGACTTCCTGCTGTCGCTGCTGGCCGCCCGGCTGACCTTCCTGATCCCCGACCTGACGGTCCTCTTGCTGCTCGGCACGCTGGCCTTCCACATGCCGGTGCGCGGCGGGCTCTGGCTGGTGATCCTGGTCGACGTGGTCGGGGCCCTCGCCTTCGCCGGCATCGGCCTGCTCGTCGCCTGCCGGGCGCAGTCCACCGAGGCCGTCAGCGGGCTGATGAACCTCGTCATGCTGCCGCAATGGCTCTTCTCGGGCGTGTTCTTCTCGACCGCACGGTTCCCCGACGCCGCACAGGGGTTCATCCAGGCCCTGCCGCTGACCCAGCTCGTCGGCGCGCTGCGTGCCGTGCTCCTGGACGGCGCCACCGTCGTCCAGGTCGCGCCCGCCCTGGCGATCCTCGGCGCCTGGGCGGTCGTCACCTTCGCCCTGGCCCTCCGTTTCTTCCGCTGGACGTGACTCGGGCGCAAACCGGGGCTCGGCCAGCAATCGCCGCATGTCGGCGCCCCAGCCCTCGGTGAACAGGCGGCCGTCGAGGTGAGGGACATCGACCTCGTCGAGCAGATGGCCGAAGAACGTCGCCTTGGCCAGGATCTCCAGGTCCACGACCGACGTCGACGACTGGAGGGGGATCGCCGCGAGCTTTTCCAGCCGATGGAGCCGGCAGGGCGAGTGGATGTCGAGCAGCGGCATGGCGAAAATCAGGCGGCGCGGCAACGTCCTGAGCCAGCGCACCAGCCCGGCGCCGGTCCCAAGCGGCCGGCGGCCGAGGACGTGGTCGCAATGGTCGATCGCCTGGAGCAAGGGCGCGAGGTGCTCCGGGGTCCACGGCTCGGCGGCAGTCGTCACCAGCACGAGGGGCAAGCGGGCGCCGGCCAGGCCGATCGCCAGCGCGCCATGGAGCCCGCGGCCCTCCGGCGAGACGATCCGGGTCTCCACCGTCCTGCCCGCGTCGACCAGGTGCCGTTCCAGCGGCTCGACGACCGCCCGGGCGTCCTCCGGCGGCGCGTCGGAGAGCAGGATGATGCGGATGCCGGCGTCGGGCAGCGGATCGCGCTGGAAGTGCCGCAGGAACGGATCGTCGGAATCCTCGATCATTGGCCGTCAGCCGTTCGCAATTATTCGTGGGACCCGAAATCCGGCGACACACTCCCTCCAAACGGGCGCTTCCTCGAGGGCCGAGGGATCGACTATCCCCCCTGCCCGATGAACCGCTCGACCTCGCGGTGGTACGCCTCCCATAGCCGCGCGGCGACCGGACCAGGTTTGCCGCCGGCAATGGGTGTGTCGTCGACCTGGACGATCGGGACGACCTCGGTGGTGGTGCCGACGAGGATGACTTCATCCGCGCTGAGTAGATCGCCGAGCGGAATCCGGGCCTCGGCGAACGGGATGTCGAGCGACCGGACGAGCCTCAAAACAAGCTGTCGCGTCGTCCCCGGCAGGATCTCGGGACCCTCCGGCGTCCCCTCGAGCCGGCCCTGACGAACCCACAGTAGCGAGGTGTGCGTGGACTCGGTCACGATCCCCGCGCTATCGACCAGGATCGCCTCATGGCAGCCGGCCCGGTGGGCGGCCTCGGTGGCCATGCAGTTGGCCAGGAGGTTCGTGGTCTTGATATCGCAGCGTTTCCATCGCAGGTCGGGATGGGTGATCACCTTGGCCCCGGCCTCGCGCAGCCGGGCGGTCGGCCGGTCGTCGTAGGGCCGAACGATGATGACCTCAGTGGGCGGCACCGGCGGGTCGGGGAAAGCATGCGTCCGCGGGGCGACGCCCCGGGTGATCTGGATGTAGACCGTCCCCTCGGCGATTTGACCGGCCCTGATCGTGCGATGAACCCGCTCGATCACGCCATCGACATCGACCGGCGGGAAATCCAGTTCGTGTAGGCTCCGACGCAGCCGGGCGAAGTGCTCGGCCTCGAGCCAGCAGCGGCCGCGGTAGATCCGGCAGACCTCGTAGACCGCATCGCCGAAGAGGAAACCGCGATCCCAGACCGGGACCTTCGCCTGCTCGACCGGCATGATCTCCCCGTTCAGGCAGGCCAGAACTCCCATCGAGCTTCCCTTTCGACGCATCGAGGTTCGCGGAACTTGATCCGATCCAAGGTTATTACCTGTCCGGAGCCAGGATAATCGGCCCGATGCGCGGCGGCAATGGCACCGGGCGATGCATGGGCGGCTCGCGGCCATGCTGACCGACCCTTTTCCCCGGCGGGCGACAGCGCCATAATGATTCGTCGCGGCAATCGGCCGTTCCGGGGGCTTATGGAGCTTTCGCCGGAAGCCGGCGGCTGCCAGGGGACCATCACGCCCGACCGGACGACGTCCGCGACCCGATCGATCCTGCCCCGACCTGGAGAGAACGCGCCCACCATGTGCCGATTCCTGCGGATCGCGGTCTATCTCGCCGGTGCGGTCCTCTGCGCGTCGATTCCCCGCCCCGCCCGCGCGGGGGATTATGCGTTCTACCACGAAAACGTGATGGGTACGTCGCTCGAGCTGCGGGTCCGGGCGGTAGACGAGGCCGCGGCGCGCCGGGCCGAGAAGACCGTGCTCGGCCGGATCGACCGCGACGCGTCGATCTTCAGCGGTTACGACCCGACCAGCGCGTTCAGCCGATGGCAGTCCGGCGCGACGGGCGGTGCCGACATTTCGCCCGAGTTGTCCGAGGTGCTGCGAGCCTCCGACGCATGGCACACCCTGTCGCGCGGGGCTTTCGACCCGCGGGTCGAGGTCTTCTCGCGGCTCTGGGCCGATTGCGCCCGGCGGCAGCGCCTGCCCGGCGAGGACGAGCTGAGACACGCCCGGGCCGTACTGGAGCGCCCGGCCTGGCGATTCGACCCGGGCGGCCGAACGGCTCGACGCACCTCGGACTGTCCCGTCAGCCTCAACGGGATCGCGAAGGGATACATCGTCGAGCGGGCTTGCGACGCGGCCATCGGCGAGGTTACGGGTGTCTCGGGCGTGATGCTCAACGTCGGCGGAGACCTCCGCGTGCGTGGGGACATCGAGGGCGTGATCGGTGTCGCCGCGCCCTGGGCCGACTCCGAGTCGTCGGATCCGCTCGCGTTCCTCCGGGTCAGGGATCGTTCGATCGCCACCAGCGGACGCTCGCAGCGCGGGTTCCGGATTGGCGGCCGATGGTACTCGCACGTGATCGACCCGCGGACCGGCCGGCCGGTCGAGCGCGTGGCCTCGGCCACAGTGGTCGCGGCAAGTTCGGTCGACGCCGACGCCTTCGCCAAGGCGTGCAACGTCCTCGACCCCGCGGAGTGCCGGCAACTGGCGCGCTCCATCGGCGGCCTTGAGTTCCTGATCGTCGAGCGCGACGGCCGGATGATCCGTAGCGACGGCTGGTCGCGATACGAGGCGGCCGGGCCGGCGGCGTTCGCGACGGCCGTGCCCCGAGTGCAGCAGGCGGGCCGCTCCGACCCGGCCGGGCCGGGCGGCGCGGCGAACGGCCCGTCGCCGTGGAAGGACTTCGAGGTCGTCGTGAACCTCGAGATCAACCGGCCACAGGCCGAGGGAGGTCGCTACCGGCGGCCCTATGTCGTCGTATGGGTTGAGGATAAGGAGGGCCGATCGGTACGAACCCTGTCGCTCTGGGTCTCCTCGGGCGGTGCCGGTCCGTTCCAGTGGATACCGGACCTGAAGCGCTGGTACGCGGCCGACGAGGAGCGGAAGCGTCACGACGACCGGGAGCTGGTACTCACCATCGCCCGCCCGACCCGCCAACCGGGGAAATACCGGGTGATCTGGGACGGCAAGGACGATAGCAAGAAGCCCTTGCCGGCCGGCGAGTACACCATCTCGATCGAGGCCGCGCGCGAGCACGGCACATACCAGGTCATCCGCAAGAAGGTCACGATCGGCGACCGGCCGTTCACCGAGGAACTCAAGGGAAATGTCGAGATCCGATCCGCCTCGATCGAGTATCGCCGAAAAGCCGCGGCGAGGTAGCGCCGCGCCGGAGAATCGCCCGGCCGGGGCCCGATCGGGCTGGCTACCGCGCAAGTTCAAGAACCGGCTGGTCAAGCTGTCGCTCTGGCTGCACATCTATGTGTCGATGCTCGGGCTGGCGACCGTGCTGTTCTTCAGCGTGACCGGGATCACGCTCAACCATCCCGACTGGTTCGGCGACGTGGAGAGGCGCGGTCAATCCGAGGGGCAGATCGAGCTGCGCTGGCTGCACGCCACCCCGCCCGCGCAGCCCGCGGCCGGGGCAGCCGGCGTTGACGCGTCGGAACCCACAGCCGAGCCCGACCTGGCGCGCGAGGTCGCGAAGCTGGAGATCGTCGAGCATCTGAGAAAGACGCACGGGATCCGTGGCGCGCTGGCCGATTTCCGCGTCGACGAGACGGAGTGCAGCGTCAGCTTCAAGGGTCCGGGCTACGCGGCCGATGCCTTCATCGACCGCGCCTCGGGGCATTACAATCTGATCGAGACCTCGCACGGCTTCGTCGCCGTGATCAACGACCTGCACAAGGGCCGCGACACGGGGCCGGTCTGGTCGGTGGTGATCGACGTCTCGGCGGTCGTGCTGACGATCATCTCGCTGACCGGGCTGATCCTGATCTTCTTCCTGAGGCTGCGGCGGCGGCCGGGACTCGTGGTGGCCCTGGTCGGAGCCGCAGCGCTCCTGGCACTCGGCTGGTTCTGGGTACCGTGAGGGAGCGGCGACCGATTCGTTGTGCCTTCGGGGCTGGCTTCGACTTCCATGCGTCGGAGGGTGGAGCGCCGGATGGTCGACAGCACGAGGGATGACCGGCGGTCCATCCGCCTCGGATCGGCGGTGATCGCGGCGATCCTGGGTGCGTCGATCGGCGTGTTCCTCGGCACGCGCGGGGCGCTCGCCCTCGGCGCCGCGGACGTGGATCCCTCGGAATCGCCCCTGATGCTGTCCGTGGCACGACAGCTCGTCGTCGGTCCCTGGGACCTCTATGGACCATTCGGCCGGGCGAATCCCCTCGTGCTCATTCACGCGCCACTGTACTACCGGATCGCCGCTCTGCTGGGCTGGCCCCTGGCAAATGGTGGTCTACATCCCGTGGAGGCCGCCCGGATCGCCGGGCGGCTACTCTCGTTCGCGGGTCTCGTTGTCACCGCCTGGGCGGCCGCCCGCCTGGCCCGGCTGGGCGGCCTGAGTCGAGCGTCCGGCTGGTGGGCGGCCGGGCTGATCGTGTCATCGCCGATTCTTGCCGGATTCCCCGTGGCCGTCCGGCCCGACTTGCTCGGCATGGCGCTCCAGACCTGGGCCGTCGTGCTGGCCGCCGAGGAGGCGCTGGCCACGGACGCGGGGCGCAGGCCGGGCCGAAGCCTGGTCGTCGCGTCAGTCCTGTTCGGCCTGGCGGCGTGCGTCAAACAGCACCTCGCCATCGCCTGGGCCATCGTCGCGGCCTGGGTTGCCGTGGACTCGCTGCGGAGGAGGATGAGCCTCGGCCGCCTCGCACAGGCCGTCATTCCGGGAGCCCTGACGGCGTTTCTCGTCTACGGCGGGGAGTGGTTGGCGACGGACGGCCGGGTCTGGGGATCGGCCTTCGTCGCCGCCGCGCACGTCGGCGCGGTCCACCCGGGCGGCTGGATCCACGTCGCGACGGTGATTGCCGCGATGAGCGGCAAGGGGGCGGGGCTCGCCGCCTCGGCGCTCGCGGGTGGTGTCCGAGCGGGTGGAACGGCTCGGACGCGGGTCCTCGGGCCGGGGGCGGCGCTGGTCGCGGCGATCGCAATCCTGGCATGGCTCCAGTTGTGGTGTACGGGCCCATGGGTCGCGGCATCGCTTTCGATCGCCAGCCTGGCTGCCCTCGGCCTCGCCGCGATCGGTTGGATCGCCCCGGCCCGGCAGCCGGATCCGCCCGGGAAGATCGATCGCCTGCTCCTGGTCCTCATCGCCGTCGAACTGGTCATGCTGATCGGGCTCTGCCGGGCGTCGAGCGGGGCCTGGATCAATTACGGGCTCTCGGCGATGGTGGCCGCCGCCGTCCTGACCGCCCGGACGATGGCTCGGGTGCCGGCTTCGTCCTCGATCGTGAGCAGGGCGTTTCCGGCGCTCGCTTCGCTGGCCGTCCTGGCCTCGGCGCTGATGGACGCCAAGGTCGAGGTGAACCGGCGTCGGATCGAGCGAGATGCCCTGAACACCCTGTTCGTCACGACCGGCGTGCCCCGGTCGAACTGCTTCTTCGCCGATCGGCCGGGCCTGAACCGGATGATCGGGCGGCTCGACATCGTCTACGATGATTGGCTGTACGCCGCGTTCGAGAAGTCGAGGCAGGCCGAGCCGCGGTCGCGATGGTTGAGGATCTTCCTCGAATCACCCTCGGCCGTGGCGGTCGTCGTGCTCGAGTCCGACCGCCGCGACGTGGACGGCGTCCCGGTGCCCCTCGACGTTCTCGGCTTCGAGCCGGCGGGTCGGTACGGCGGCTTTCGAGCCTGGAGCCGGATTCCTGGCCGGCGTTTTCCCTGACAGGACCGAGCGATACACATCACCGCGGGATCATCCATGAACGAGACCGTCGAGGTTGTTGACGGGCCTGTCGCGCGATGGACTTCGGTCGGATTCTCCGCTGTGCTGGCGTTATCGGCGGCCGTCACCCTGGGCTACTGGTCGGCTCGCGCGTTCGGGAAGGCCGATAACGAGGCAATGGAATCGCCCCTGATGCTGTCGGTGGCCCGGCAGCTCGTGTACGGCCCTGGGGGCCTGTATGGGCCCTTCGGACGCACGAATCCACTGGTCCTGATCCATGCCCCGTTCTACTATCGCGCCGCCGCGCTGCTGGCCTGGCCCATGGTTCGGATCGGGCTGGATCCGGTCGAAGCGGCCCGAGTCGCCGGGCGGTCGCTGTCCTTCGCCGGCTTGATCGCAACGGCGATCGCGGCGGCGCGCCTGGCGCGGCTGGGCGGTTCGCGTCGCCGGGCCGGCTGGTGGGCCGCGGGCCTGGTCGTATCGGCGCCCGTGCTAACCGGCATCCCGTACGCGGTGCGGCCGGACATGCTCGGGGTGGCCTGCCAGACCTGGGCAGTCGCGCTGGCCGCCGGGTGCCTGATCGGCAGGACGGCGACGCCGCAACGAGGCTGGTGCATGGTGCTCGCCTCAGTGCTCTTCGGCCTGTCGGCCTGCGTGAAGCAGCACCTCGTCGCCGCGTGGGCGGTGACCGCCGTCTGGGCGGCGCTCGCCTGGCTGCGCGGCCGGGCGGCGCTGGGCTTCCTCGCCCTCGCCGTCATCCCCGGCGTCGCGGTGACCGTGCTGATCTACGGCATCGAGTGGTATGAGACGAGCGGACGGGTCTTGCAGGCGGCGTTCGTGGCCGCATCGAGCGTTGCCCGCGTGCACCCCGGAAGCTGGGACAGCGTGATCGTCGTCTCGCTCGGCATCCTGAACCGGTCGGCGGGTATGGTGACGCTGCTGTGCGCCGCACCGGCCGCCGCCGCGGCGGCACGAGGAGGCGTGCCGCGGATGATCGTCGCGACCGCCGGGACTCTCGCCGTAGGAATGGTCCTGGCGGCCCTGGTCATCCACGCCCTGACCCCGCTCGACTCGCCGCAAATCGCCCGCCGCGGTGCTTTTATCGTGATTTATCTATTGATCTGCATACTGGCGGCCCTGCCGGGCGTGACCCTCTCCGTCGATCGCCGGGATCCGGGATCCGAGACGGGCGTGCCCCTCGGGTGGTATCTCGCGGCGGAACTCGCCGTCGTCGTTTTCCTGGCGAGGCAAAGCAGCGGGGCGTGGCTCAATTACGCGATCCCGGCCACCGCCTTCGCCGCCGCGCTGGCCGGTCGTGCCCTGTCGCGGTCATGGACCTCGGCGTCCCGGCCCTGGGCCATGCTTCCGGTCGGCCTGGCGTTGCTGACGCTACTGGTCGCCTGCCTCAGCGGCCTGGCCGAGGATCGCCGCCACGATCGCGGAGAGCGAGGCGACATCGAGCAGATCTTCGGGCACATCAAACGGGATCGCCCGGCCTGCTACTTCACCAATCGTCCCGGCGTCAACCGGCTCGAAGGCCGCCTCGAGCTGGTCCACGACGACTGGCTCTACCCGGTGTTCGAGCGGATCGGGATGGCCGAGCCGCGGTCGGGCTGGCTCGGCCACGCTCTGGGGCCTCATGGGCCGGTCCGCGTGGTCGTCGCCACGAGTCCCGATCAGCGCATCGAGGGGACCTCGCTGGATCTGCGCCGGCTGGGTTATCGCGCGGATATCAGAGTCGGTCCGTTTTATGTCTGGATTCGATGAACGCCGGACGGATGCCGCGCATGAGGGCCGGCGCGATGGGGGCGATCCTGCGGGTGGCTGGGCAGGCGGGCTCGGCCTCGGAGGTTGACGGACGTGGCGCCGAAGCCGAGAATGGAGCGGTCGAGGCGGCCCAGGCATCTTTCGAGGCAGAACAAACCGCTCGCACGGCTCCCGCCTGGCCGTCGGATCTCCTCGAGCCCGATCACCATCCCCATGAATACCACACCGACGCCCCTGACCGCGGACCGCCGCAAGTGGGCATTCGACCAGCTCCTCGGCACGATCAAGGGCTGCGGCTCGCACGGGCAGCTCGTTGATGTCCGCGACCTGCTCCGCCCGGTGCTGGGTCCCGACCGGCCGCTGGTCATGCTCTGCCCCCACGCCGATGACGGCGCCATCACGGCCGCGTGCCTGCTGCACGAGTACGCCGTCCGGCGCGGCCTGCCGGTCGTCGAGGTCCTCGTCTTCGCCGGCGAGCGCAACGTGGCGGCCCCGTGGCTCAACGACCAGAAAAAAATCACGGTGCGTGAGGGGGAATTCCGGCTCGAGTGCAACGTCCTGGGTGCCGAGGGCGTCTGCTGGAATCTCGAGTGCTATAACCGGCCGGGCTATGAACCGACCGATGCCGACCTCACCAAGGTGGTCGACTGGTTTACCCGCCGCCGTCCGGGGGCCGTGATCGTGCCGCCGGCCAACGACGCGCACGTCGCCCACCGGGTGACCCGCGCCCTCACGGCGATCGGGCTGGTCGGAGCCGGCCTGGGCGATGCCCTGGTCCTCTCCGGCTGGACCCCCTGGGGACCGCTGCCCCAGCCGAATGCCTACTTCACCTACGATGGCGAGTCCGAGCGGACGAAGGAGTGGGCAATCCACTGCCATGCCTCGCAGGTCCTGCTCACGGACTACACCCAGTACTGTTCCCATCTGGGCCGAGCGTACGCCGCCTTGACGCGCGAATGGGCCGAGGGCCACAGTCTGGCCGGCCGGGCGCACCGCAAGGACGATCGCTTCGTCGGCGTCGAGCTGTTCCAGGTCGAGACCTTCGACCCCGCCCGTTGCCGGTCCTATCCCCCCGACCCGATCCAGCTCGCGCTGGGGATCCTGAGCGGAAAGATCGCCCAGGAATCCGGCGAGCCAGGACCCGCCGAGCCCGCTGTCGCCCGCCAGCCGGTCGCGGCCGGGGTCTAGGCGCGGGCCAACCGATCCGCGTCGCTGCGCCGATCGTCGCTCGATCGAGCGGGGTCGCCACCAGGTCCCGGCCGCAGTCGTCATCCTCCCTGATAATCCTCTGCCCTGTTCGGCCGGGGCGATGATCCTGCCGCCGAGGCCGGGGGGTCGTCGCCGCCGCCAGGAGACCTCGCCTTGAGCCACTCCGCCCCGGATGCCCTGCGAATTCGCGACATGCGCGTGCGAATCCTGCCCGATGCCCGGGCCGTCAGCCTGGCCGCCGCCGAGGAGATCGAGGCGGTCATCCGCGAGGCGAACGCGGCGCGGGGTCGCGCCGTCCTGGGACTGGCCACCGGCTCGACGCCCGAGGGGGTTTATGCCCGGCTGGTCGAGCGCCACTCCGCCGGTGAGCTTTCGTTTCGGGACGTCACGACGTACAACCTGGATGAGTACTACCCGATCAGTCCCGCCGATCCGCGAAGCTACCGGGCGTACATGCACCGCCATCTCCTCGGGCGCGTCGATATCGCCCCGAACCGGGCGCATCTGCTGGACGGCTCGGTGCCCGAGTCGGCCGTCGCCGAGTACTGCGCCGCCTTCGATCGCTGGATCGAGTCGGACGGCGGGCTGGATCTCCAGCTCCTGGGGATCGGCCGCAACGGCCACATCGGCTTCAACGAGCCGTGCGGCCTGAGCGTCGCCGAGGCGAGCCGGCTGCGGACCCGGCGGGTCGAGCTACACCCGGTCACCCGCGCCGACGCCGTGCGCGAGTTCGGCTCGGCGGAGGCGGTCATCCCCGCGGCGCTGACCCTGGGCGTCGCGACGATCCTCGCGGCGCGTTCGATCCTGATCCTCGCCACCGGCGCCCACAAGGCCGAGGCAGTCGCCGCCGCCCTCGCCGGTCCGATGACGGCGGAGGTCCCCGCCTCGCTGCTCCAGTCCGTCGCGCCCCGAGTGGCCTGGATGCTCGACCGCGGCGCCGCCGGCGCGCTGCCAGACGCCCCGGCTGCCGGCCCGCCGATCGTCTGAGTCGCAACGATTGCCCCGCCGCCGCCTGTTGGCGCGAATCCGACGGTGCTACAATCGTCAGGACCCGATGGACGATTCGACGTCGAGGTCCCCGTTCGCCGTTGCGTGCGAGGGGACGGCGTCGCCGAGGGAGGACGCGCCGCCGTGAACCGCTCAGTAGGCCGACTCTCGACGTGGCGGACCGCTTGCCTCGTGGCCGGGCTGGTCCTCGTCTCGGCGCTCCCCGCGCGGGCCCAGCTCACGACCCAGGACGAGGAGCGGCTCAAGATCCTGTCCGATCCCGACGCGGCGAAGAAGAAGGCGGAGGAAAAGAAGCTCAAGCCCCCATTCGAGTTCTTCAAGTCGCAGGTCGCGCCGTTCGACGTCCTCCCCTACGTGAAGGCGCATCACTGGAGCACGCTGACCCTGGAGATGCGGGCCAACGAGGGCGACTATGACGGCCTGCTCCAGACCGACCCGGTGCCGATGGCCCCGATGCCCCTGGAGATGGTCTTCCGCCGCGAGGCTCGGCTGGTCAAGGAGCAGACCCGCGCGCTGGGCCAGCAGGTGCTGGTGAACACGGTGCCGAAGGAGTGGACCTTGACCCTCCTTCGGCCCAATGCGCTCCGCGGCGACGCGAGCTGGCAGGCCATCCTGACGACGCTCGAGCCGCATCAATCGCTCATCCTGGTCCTCAGCAAGGAGTCGACTAACCAGTTCGCGTCGTGGGGCCGGATGGCGGCGCTGATCCCGGCGCGGACCGATCGCGAGGCGATCCAGCAGCTCGACCGCCAGCGCTACTATCGGCTGGTCCTGCCCACCGAGCCGGACAAGCTGGCCCTCTCACCGCATCCGCTGACCTGGAGCACCATCAGCCACGTCGTCTGGGACGCGCTGCCGCCCGACCAGCTTTCGGTCGGGCAGCAGGAGGCGATGCTCGACTGGCTGCACTGGGGCGGCCAGTTGATCTTCACCGGCGGCGCGGACCAGGCGTATGCCCTCTATCGCGAGAGCTTCCTCGGACCATACCTCCCCGCCGAGCCGACCGGCCAGATGGTCGCCCTGAAAGAGGAGGACCTCCAGCCGCTCTCGCACTCCTACCCGCCGCCGGTGATCACTAGCATGGTCGAGCAGCCGGGGAAGAGATACCTGGCGGCCGCGGGGCTGCGGCCACCGACGCAGAAGTCGGTCTATCTCTCGGTCCTGCGGCCCGCGGAAGGCGCCTCGACGATCCCGCTGGGCGAGGGGAGCCCTCATCTGCTCGCCGTCGAGCGACGGATCGGCCGCGGGCGGATCACGATGCTCACCATCAATCCGACCGAGCCGACGTTCGCGCAGTGGACGGGCCTCGACACAATGGTCCGCCGGGTGGTGCTGCGGCGGCCCGAAGAGAGCTACCAGCGCGTCGCCCGGCCGGGTCTCGGCTCGATGCCCATCGCCGGCGCCCCGGCCCACGCGCCGGGATACCTGGGCCCACATGACCTGACCTGGTATCGAATCACCTCCCGCGACGCCCTCCCCGGAAACGACCGGGGGCCAATGCCTCCGGCGCCCAGGGCACCCCCATCCGACGCCAGGAAGGACCTCGGCGACGCCGATGTGACGACCCTCGCGACCGAGGAAGAGCCGGTCTCGCTCACCGGCGTGGCCGACTGGCGCGACACTTCGCGATTCCCGATGATCGCGCGCGAGCTTCTCGAGCAGGCGTCGGGTCTGACGATCCCCAGCCCGATGTTCGTGCTGAAGGTCATCCTGGCCTATCTGCTCGCCATCGTGCCGATCAACTGGCTGGTCTGCCGCGTGGTGCTCCGGCGTCGCGAGTGGGCGTGGGTCGTCGTTCCAATCGTGTCGATCGTCTTCGCCTACGCCGTGCAGCGCGGCGCGGCATACGACATGGGCTTCGATTCGGCGATGGACGAGATCGACCTGCTCGAGATCCAGGGCGGATATCCCCGCGGCCACCTGAGCCGATTCGCCTCGGTCTACACGACCGGCCACGGCAGCTTCACGATCTCGTACCCGAGCAACAACACGGCCCTGGCCCTGCCCATGTCGGGCGGCCGCGAGATCCCCGGCGAGGACGTCACGACCTCGGCCTGGCAGTCGGTCCCGATACCGGCCCTGTCGAACTTCTCCGTCCAGCCGCGCAGCCTCTCGCTCTTCCGCGCCGAGGAGATGACGACGCTCCCCGGGTCGATCCGGCTGGAAGGGGACGGCGCCGGCCGCCGGGTCGTGAACGCCACGGATCTCGAGCTCCGCGACGCGACGCTCATCGACATCTCCGGCCCGGGCGAACAGGACCGGAAGGAACGCTACCTCGGAACAATCGCTCCCGGCGGCGTGGTGGAGCTGGAAAAGACCGAGCGTCGCCCGTTTCCTGAGCGGATTACCGTGGAATCGGGACCCGATCCCGACACGATCCTCCGCGTCGTCCGAACGACCTGGGAGCCGGGCGACGAGAACTCCGGCGAGATCCGCCTGGTCGCCTGGGTATCTCAGCCGATGCCCGGCCAGATGATCGATCCGCCCACCGACCGCACGCGCGGAATCACCGCGGTCCTCGTCCACCTGCGGAACGGGCCGCCGCCCAGTCCCGACGGGCCGCATTACAACCTGTCGCGCGGGCTCGCGCGAGTCGGCCCGGGGCCGCAATCGACCGGGGACCTGCCGCCCGGAATGAGCCACATGATCGCGAACCCCGGCAAGGGCCGGACGCCACAGGCTCGCGTCGCCAGCCCGAAGCCGTAAACGATCGACGGGGTTTTCCCGCAACACCGCGATCGCGAATCGCGTCCCGACCGAACGACCGAGCCCCGGAGGCCCACGACCGATGATCGAGGTGATCAACTTCACCAAGCACTACGGCGACTTCATCGCCGTGGACGACCTGAGCTTCTCGATCGGCCAGGGGGAAACCTTCGGCTTCATCGGGCCCAACGGCGCGGGCAAGAGCACGACGATCCGTTTCCTCGCGACGCTGCTCCGGCCGACCTCGGGCGAGGGCCGGGTCGCGGGCTTCTCGGTCACCGCCGAGCCGATGTCCGTCCGCCGCGTCATCGGCTTCATGCCGGACGACTTCGGCGTCTACGACGGCATGAAGGTCTGGGAGTTCCTCGACTTCTTCGCCGTCGCCTACGAGATCCCCCGCTCGTACCGCAAGAAAATCATCGGCGAGGTGCTCGAGCTGCTCGACCTGACTCACAAGCGCGACGACTACGTCAACGGCCTCTCCAAGGGGATGAAGCAGCGCCTCTGCCTGGCCAAGACGCTCGTGCACGACCCGCCCGTCCTGATCCTCGACGAGCCGGCCTCGGGGCTCGACCCGCGCGCCCGGCTCGAGATGAAGGCCCTCCTGAACGAGCTGCGGCAGATGGGCAAGACGATCCTGATCTCCAGCCATATCCTCTCGGAGCTGGCGGATTTCTGCACGTCGATCGGGATCATCGAGCGGGGCAAGCTGCTCGCCGCCGGCAGCATCCGCGACATCCAGCAGCAGATCCGATCGCACCGCGTGATCAAGGTCCGGGTGCTCGACGAGTCCGTCGACAGGGCGGCGGAACTGCTGCGGGGCGACAGCTCGATCCGGGCCGTCGAGTCGTACGACCACACGCTGAGTGCCGAGTTCGAGGGCCAGGACCAGGACATGGCGCGTCTGCTCGATCGCCTGATCCAGTCGGGGATCACCGTGCAGTCGTTCGCCGAGGAGCCGCTGTCGCTCGAAGAAGTCTTCATGATGATCACCAAGGGGATCGTGAGCTGATCGCCTCGCGCGCGGCGCGAGGCCCGGACCGGCGCAAAGAGGGCCGATCGTGATCTTCCGAGACAATCCCGTCCTGACGCGCGAGCTACTGGTCACCCTGCGGTCGCCGCGCGCCTTCATCCTCCAGTTCCTGTATGTCTGTGCCCTGGGCGCGCTGGTCTTCTTCCAGTGGCCGTCCGAGGAGTCGGGCGGACACATGGTCAACCCGGCCAGGGCGCGCCGGCTGTTCGACATCTTCTTCCTCGGGCAGTTCTTCCTGGTCGCGCTCATGGCCCCGACATTCGCCGCGGGGAGCATCACGGGCGAGAAGGAGCGCAAGACCTACGAGCTGCTCCTGGCCAGTCCGCTGCGCCCCGGCACGATCCTCGTCGGCAAGCTCCTCAGCTCGCTGAGCTACCTGGTGATCCTGATCATCTCCAGCCTGCCCCTGATGATCCTCTGCTATTTGCTGGGCGGCCTGCTCCTGAGCGAGATCATGCGCAGCTACCTCGTGCTGATCCTCGCGGCGGGGACGTTCGGGCTGCTCAGCGTCGCGTGCTCGAGCTACTTCCGCCGGACCAGCTCGGCGCTGGTGGTCAGCTACCTGGTCATCCTGCCGCTGGCGGTCGCCTGCGTGGTGCTGACCCGCACCGACAACGTCCAGACGCGCGACTTCGTCTCGATCGCGGTGCTCCCGCCGTGGTGCCTGGCCACCTGGACGGTCCTGGGCATCCTGGTCAACGGCCGGCTGCTCCGGCCGCCGGATGTCGGCAGCGAGGGGAAGGATGTGGTCGACGAGGAAGAGGAGATGAAGTACGCCATCGGCGTGGTCATCGACCGCGAGCTGTTCCCCGACAAGCTGTTCGCGCCCGCCAAGCGGAATGACCTGATGCCCGACGGCACCAACCCGGTGCTCGACAAGGAATTGCGGAGCGAGATCTTCAGCCAGGGGACGCTGATGCTCCGCGTCGTGATCCAGGTGAGCATGCTCCTGTCGATCCCGCTGATGGCCGCCCTGCTCTTCCTCCGATCGGATCTCGCGGCGTACTACGTGGCCTACGTGCTGACGTTCAACCTGCTCGTGGGTCCGGTCTTCTCGGCCGGCAGCATCACCCAGGAGCGCGAGCGCCAGACGATGAGCCTGCTGCTGACGACCCTCCTCCGGCCCGGCCGGATCGTGATGGCCAAGCTCCTGGCGGCGCTCCGCGTCTCGACCGTCCTGACGTTCCTCCTGACCGAGCAAATCCTGCTCGCCTACATCCTGCTGCCCGAGCTCCGCGATCGGTTCTGGACGCTGGTCGTCTACCTGCTCATCATCGCCGTCACCTGCCTGGCGACCTCGACCATCGGGCTGATGTGCTCGGCGCTGGCGCGCAGGACGGCGGTGGCCATGATCTTCACCTACATGACGCTGCTGATCCTCTTCGTCCTGCCGATGGGGCTGGGCTGGTATCTCCAGGCCTTCCCGGACATCAGCAAGGAGAGCCTGGGTGCCTTCACCATAACCAGCCCGTTCTCCGCCGCCCTCAGCGTGCCGATGCACACCACGCGCAACGAGGCCTGGTCGGGCCAGTCCCTCCCCGTGGAACAGCAAGTCCTGATCCCGATCACCAGGGACATCCGCCTGCCCGTGTGGGCGATCTTCCTGATCATCTACCCGCCGATCAGCCTGATGTTCTACGGGCTGACCTACGCCGCCTTCCGATGGCGATGGTGGCGATCCGGCGGGCTGGGATGATCCCGCTCGGTTCGGGCCGATCAGTGGTTGTAAAGGCCCGACTGGTACGCCGCCTCGATGTCACGCGCCGAAGGGACGTTTGGATCGCGTCCGATGAAGAAGCTGTAGAACGTGTTCCGCAGGCAACCGCCGAACGAGTTGTCCTCGTGAACGTCGAGTGCGGAAAACGGACCGCCCGAGTACACCGGATAAGGTGGCGGCGGGACGAAGCTGGTTTCGCCGACGCCGGACGGTCCCGAGTTCGGCGTACCTTCCCCCAGGGGCGGAGCCGCCGGAATCGCCGGCGGCGGCGCGACGTCGGCCGGTCCGCCGTCCGGGGCCGGCGACGTGGCAGCGCCCTGTGCTCCGGGCGGAGGCGGCGGAGTCTCACCTGCCGTCGTCCTGTTCGTCGGTAAGGAGGGCGGCGCGATGCCGGCCTGCGGCCGGGGCGTGGGGAGCGGCGCGATACCGGCCTCTGCGCCGGGCGGAGGCGGCGGCGGGGCCTCCTTCGGATTCTGGCATCCCAGTCCACTCAGGGCCAGCAGCATGACAACTGCGCCTTGCATCGCGACTCCTCCTCATCATCCCTGATTTGCGTCGACCCGCTGACCGGTCTCCGGACGGTCTCTCGTTCCCAACCATAGCCGATGAACGGGCGAAAGACCGGCGATTCGTGGAGAACGACCCGGCGGATGCTGACGGGCGAACGGATTGGGCGGGGCATGAGGACGGATTCGCGGCCAGGCGGGCGAAGGATTCGTTCTGATCACGAGCGTCGGGCCGGCTGCGGCAACGTGCCGCTCTCCAGATACCACATCCTGTCGGGCCCGCGCACCAGCGACACCTGCCCGGCGATCGAGGCCACGGGCCCCGCCTGGCGCTGGCCGCGGATCGAGATCTTGAGCGTGTACTTGACCTCCACCCGCGTCTTGCCTGCGCTCTTGTCCCCGCGGTAGTCCTCGACCTCGAAGACCAGGGGCGTCATCGAGCCCGCACGATCCCCCTTGATCGTCCTGATCTTCTCGACCCAGTACGACTTGAATCCTTCATAGGACCCATACGACGCACACGTGCGCCCGGTCCGGGCCAGCAAGAGCCACATCCGCCGGTAGTGGGGCAGGTGGTGCGAGAGCGCCCCGTAAAAGTCCCGCACGGCCTGCTCGGGCGTCATCCGCACGGGTCGCTCGAGCGTGATCAGGATCGGATAGCTCAGCACCGCGGCGGCCGCCATCCCGACCAGAAGGACCAAAAACGCCAGCGAGTACAGCTCCATCCCCATCAGGACATAGACGAGGATGCCGATGGTCGCCAGGCAAGCACCGAGGACCAGGAGGCTCGGTCCCCACTCGGCCCCTCGCGTCCAGACCACGTCGACGGCGTCCTCGGGCTCGACCATCGGCGTCCTGCGCGACGGTCGCTCATCCTCGGCCCGCGAGGACTCGGAAGTCGTCGAGGAGGTCCGCTCGCGCCTCTGTTCCGGCGCGGCCGGGATCGGCGGCGGGTCCTCGCCGGCCTCCTCATCGCGATCGACCAGGTCGAAGACCTCGCCCGATTCCTCGGCGGCCTGGGGTAGTGCGGGCCCGGCGGGGGTCGCGGGGGCCTCGTCGCGGAAGAGCCATTCGGCCGCGCCGATCTCCGGGTCGCCCTTCATTCCCGCTTCCTCGCGCGGTCCCGCGTCCGCCATGAGATTCCTCCACCCGGTCCCTGTCCACTTCCCCGGGGCCAGAGTCCGCCGGTTCAATGAGCGCCATTCTAGCCGTCCGAAACCCCGGACGCGACGCCCGACCGCCGGGCCCGACGACGCCCGGGCCAGCGGCAATCCTCGTCAACCCAGGAAGCCGCCGTCGACCTCGAGGACATGCCCGCTGACATACGAGGCCAGCGGCGAGCAGAGGAACAGCACCGCCGACGCGACTTCGCCCGGCAAGCCGAGCCGTCGCATCGCGATCGACGCGGCGAGCTGCGCCCGCGCCTCCTCGCTCACGCGGGCCATCATCGGCGTGTCGATCACGCCCGGCGCGACGGCATTCACCCGGATTCCCCGGCGGGCGCATTCGCGAGCCAGCACCCGCGTCAGGGCGTGAATCCCGGCCTTCGCCGCGGCGTAGTTCGCTTGCCCGTGGAAGCCCATTCTGGCCGCGAGGCTGCCGATCGACACGATCGTGCCGCCGTCGTTCAGGATCTCCAGCCCGTACTTGCAGCAGTGGAAGACCCCGCCGAGGTTGACGTCGAGCACCGAGCGCCACTCGTCCTCGGTCATCCTGGCGATCGAGCGATCCCGGAGGATGCCCGCGTTGTTCACCAGGATGTCGAGCCGCCCCCACTCGCGAGCGATCTCCTGCATCATGGCCGCCACGGCTGCGGGGTCGCTGACGTCGGCCGCGACGACGAGCGCGTCGCCCGGCCGCGCGGCCAGAAGCTCATCGCGGAGCGCCAGGGCGTCCTGCTGGACCTGGCCGCCGGTCTGGTCGGGGTGATTGATGACGACCCGCGCGCCCGCCCGGTGCAGGGTCCGTGCGATCTCGGCGCCGATGCCCTGCGACGAGCCCGTCACGAGCGCCGTCCGTCCGGAAAGGTCGATCGTCACGCTCATTCGAAGGCGAATCCTTCCTCGGTGATCCGGTAGGGCAGGATCTCCTCGCCGCAGGCGCTCCCGCGGTGCTTCACGACCGACAGCGCGCGGCCCAGCCGCCCATTGGTCCGGGTCCGGCCCATCAGGACGATCGTGTTGGCGTTGGCGAAGATGTCGCCCTGGCCGATTGGCTGCGACAGCAGGTCGTCCAGCATCACCTGCGTCGTCGTGTAGAGGTAAAGGCACCCAACCTGCCGGTGATCGTAGCGATGGGCCATCACCTCAGGCTCGCACGATCGGTACTTCTCCCGCAGCCACTCGCGTGCGGCCCATTCGTCCTCCTTGCGCAGGACGTGCTGGTAGATATACTCGAAGAAGTCGAACTGGATCGAATCGCTGAATCGATCGGCGGGCTCGAGTCCGTCGAACACCACCCGGCGGCATCCCCGCGCCAGATGCTGGTAGAAGAAGCCCACCGAGCATCGGTAGACGCGAGCCAGGTCCGACTTCCACTCGTGCCACTGATCGGCCTCGAGGTCGCCGCGCGTCACGCGGCGGCCGCCTCGCTCGATCGGGTGGAAATAGTCGCCGAGCGGTCGGCCGAAATCCCAGGCGGCCTCGAACTCCGGCGTCATCGAGAGCGGATACCGCTCAAGCTGCCATCCGAACAGCCGCGCGGCATACTCGGCATGGTTCTGCGAGTCGCCCCGGCTGGTCAGGTCGCACAGGACGCCGCGGCGCCCCTCGGCGGCCAGGCCGGCATCGGCCCACCGCAATCCCAGTTGAGTCTTGCCGATGCCGGTCGCGCCCGCCAGGACGGTCAGGGTGCCCGGAAGCAATCCCCCGCCCAGCGCACGGTCCAGCTCCTCCAGTCCGAATGCTTGGCGGGCCATGGACATCCGCTTCCTCATCCTCCTTACCAGGTTTCGATTCGTGCAGGCTCCGACCCCGACGGAATTGCGACCGGGCAACACGTCGCGTCGTTCCCGAGTGACGCCTCGCGGCCTGCCCCGTCGCGGCTCACGTCATTTTGAGGCCGGGTTTCCCATCGGGACAAGGGCCGTTGCGTCGACTTTTTCGTCACGCGATGAAGTTTGACGGTCCCGCAAGCCGAATTATGCCTCAGAATCCGCAAGATCGGGCGAACCGATCCAATCCCATCCAAAGCCCGGCGTGACGGCGGCGAACGGAAGGGCCTGTGCACCGAACTCGTTGATTCAATGCAGTTTAGGTGCAAAGGCGGAACAGGGCAAGTCCGCAGGATGGCAGGCGGGTCGAGGGTTCCCGGAAACCGGCTCTTGGTCAGGGAAGGGATTCGTGCAAAGGCCAATGGGGATGATGAAGCTGGACGAAGGGAGCATCGGTGCCGGCCGCCGGAGCCTGGCGACGACGATTGCCGTCGCGCTCGCGATCACGGCGGCAGTCGGACGAGCCCGGGCGCAGGCGCCGCCGCCGGTCCAGGTGCAGGCGCCGGCCCCGGTGCCGAACCCACCCAAGCCCGCGGCACGGCCGGTCGATCCCATCCCCCGGATCATCCCGGTGGATCCCTTGCCGGGTCCAGTCCAGGGAGCGGCCCCCGAGCCGAGGCCGCGGGTGATCCAGTTCGCCCGCGATAACTCCGGGTTGGTACCGGAGCACCCGCCCGGTCCCCCGCCGGTCCGCACGCCGGGGCAGGTCGCCGCCGACGTCAACAACATCATCGAGCTGATCAATGAGCCGGAGGCCGAGATCAGCCTGGCCGAGGGTCAGTCACGAATCATCCAGACGCGTCGCGAGCTGCGGCGGATCGCCATCGCAAACCCCCAGGTCGCCGACGTCGAGCTCCTGAACGATCAGCCCAATTCGCGCGTCTGGAATGTCATGGGGATGATGTCGGGAACGACCACCCTGACGATCTGGGACGAGACCGACCGTCCGGTGACGTTCCTCATCCGCGTGACCATCGACACGCGCGACCTCGAGGCGAGAATCCGCCAGGCCTTCCCGGGCTCCGCCGTGAAGGTACGCCAGGTCGGCGCCCAGGTGATCCTCGAGGGGCAGGTCCCCGATGCCAAGATGATGTCCGACATCCTCCAGGTCGTGTCGATGACGCTGATGACCAACCGCCCCGGCATGGGCGGCGCAGGCGGTGCCGGGGGTGCGGCCGGAGGCGGTGGGGCCGGCGGCGGTGGTGGCGGAATGGGCGGATCACTGGCCGGTGCGCCAGCCAGCGGACGGGGCGGCATGTTCATCGTCAATCGCGTCGTCGTGCCCGGTCCGAGGCAGGTGCTGCTGCACGTCAAGATCGCCGAGGTCAACCGCACCGCCACGCGCAACGTCGGCGTGAGCTGGCTCTATGCCCGCGGGCGGTCGATCATCGGCTCGGCGATCGGCAACAACGCCCAGTTCACCACCACGGAGACCGCCAACATCGGCCAGACGCTCGGAAAACGGGGATTCGCCGGTCCGCTCCAGGGAAATGTGAACGGCCTCGCGACGGCCATCCCGGCCGGCAATGCACCCCTGTTCGGTGTTTTCGACGCGGGGCACTTCTCGCTCTTCATCGACGCGCTTCGTTCCAATAGCCTGGCCAAGGTCCTGGCCGAGCCCAACCTGATGGCCCTCGACGGACAGCCCGCCCGGTTCCTCGTCGGCGGCATGTTCCCCTACCCCGTCCCGCAGAGCAGCTCGATCCCCGGCGGTACGGCCGTGGTCACCGTCCAGTTTCAGCGATTCGGGACCATCCTCACCTTCGTGCCCGAGATCCTGCCGAACGACGTGATCCGCCTCGACGTCGAGCCGGTCATCAGCGAGCTGAACTTCGGCCAGTCGACCGTCGTCAACGGCGGGCAGGTGCCGTCGATCTCCGAACGCAGCGCCCGCACCGTGGTCGAGCTGCGCGAGGGCCAGACCCTCGCGATCGCCGGGTTGCTCCAGCTCGTCACCAATGCCACCACGCTGCGGATTCCGGGGCTCGGCGACCTGCCCATCGTCGGCCCGTGGTTCAGCAACGTCTCCCACGAGACGATCGAGACCGAGACCATCATCCTGGTCACCCCGCAGCTCGTCGCGCCTCTGGACAAGCACGAGATCACCGAGGCCCCCGGCGACCGCATCATGCAGCCGAACGATGCCGAGTTCTACCTGCTGGGCCGGATCGAGGGAAAGCTGGGGCGCGAGTTCCGCTCGACCGTCGGCCAGCAGGACCCGCTCAACATCATGAAACACTTCCAGAGTGAGGAGCACTGGGTCGTCGGCCCGCACGGCTACTCCGATTGATCCCGAGTGAGGCCACCCGGCCAGACTGTGAGGAGGAGACTCGTCATGAATGCTCGAAGGCGACCGAGGATCAGGTGGGAATCCCTGGCAATGCTGGTGCTGTTCGAATCGATCGTCCCGGAAGCCGGCGCCCAGTCGCCCCCGACCGGCCCGGCGCCCCCGCCGGCTCGCCCCATTTGCGCGCGGCGCGGTCGGATTCACCGGCTACTGCACCACACCGCCCACACGCTCCAGGACGACTTCATCGGCTACCCCGAGGCATTCGTCGAGCCGCCGCTGGGCTCCTACGTCAACCGCCAGTTCGCGGTCCAGGTCTCGAAGGCCGACCCGCATCGCTTCACCCTCTACCAGTCCGACTTCCTGCCAGGATCCGACCGATTCTCGCCGGCCGGCGCGTCGCGGCTCAACCTGATGTACGGGCGGTTGCCCCAATGGTCCGGCCCAATCCTGGTGGAGTGGTCGCCTGACGAGCCCGAGCTGGCCGAGTCGCGGCGGCGCGCCGTCCTCGCCACGCTGGCCTCGGCAGGCATGGTCCTGCCAACGGAACGCGTCCTCATCGGCCCGTCGCCCTATCCGGGACTCATGGGCGTCGAGGCCGCGAACAATCACGTCAACACCATCGGCCGCACCCAGGCCGCGGCGCAGACCTTCCAGCTTCCGCCGACCGAATCGGCCTCGATGGGAGTCCGCTAGTATGCTCATTCGACGCGAATTCGAGCGCCCGGCGCGACGGACCCGACCTCGGCGACGTTGCGCCCTCGCGGCCGCCTGCCTCGCGGGCCTGAGCATCGTCGGGGGCTGCGTTCACGGGCCCCGTCAGGCCGGCGAATCGGGCACGACCGCTCAGGCCCCCGCGCCGCCCCAGGCGTCCGGCGATCCAACGCCGACGGTGTCAGTCGACCTGAACCGCACGGTCGGCGAGAACACGACCTTTCACCGGTCGGCGACCGATCGCCAGCGATTCCAGGTGCACGTCGATTTCGGCAAGGTCTTCGAGGCCCAGGGCAACCTGGAAGGCGCCACGCAGGAGTACCGCGAGGCGATCAAGATCGCCGAGGAGCGCCGACGCCGGGGCCTAAGCCATGCCGACGCCGCGCTCGCCCATCGCCGGCTCGCCTCGGCGCTCGACCGACAGGGTCGCTTCCGCGAGTCCGAGCCACACTACCGCAAGGCGCAGAACCTGGCCGCGAAGGACCCGCGGGTCTGGAACGACTCGGGCTACAGCTACTACCTTCAGGGTCGATGGGACGAGGCCGAAACCGCCCTCAGAACCGCACAGAAGCTCGCGCCCGACGACGCCCGTATCCGCACGAATCTGGGCATGGTCCTTGCCGCCGCGGGCAAGACGCGCGAGGCTCTGCCGCTCCTGAGCAATAACCAGGGCGACGCGATCGGCCACGCCAACCTCGGCTACCTCCTCGCCTCGACCGGGCAGTACGACCTCGCGCGACGCGAGTACCAGGAGGCACTCCTTCTGCGCCCCGACCTCGCACTGGCCCAGCGGGCGCTCACCCAGCTCGATCGCCAGCAGAACGCGGCCGCGTCCGGGACGACCGCGATCGCCGCGAGCACCCCAGCCAGCAAGGGCATCCGCCCGCCCCTGCCCCTCGACCCCGCCGTCGCCCGGGCCTCGGCAACAAGCGTGGCGCCGTCCGACGGGCTCCCGCATTTGCCGATTCGCCCACCCTTGCACGTCGCGCCCGCTGTCGCCCGGGCGTCGGCAACAAGCGCGGCTCCGACGGACGTGCTCCCGCCTTTACCTCCGGCGCTCCCTCCGCCACCGAGCCTTCCCCCGCCGGCTGATCCTCGGTGACGTCGTACCCGCACGGCGTACGCTGGAGCAATGGGCCGGTCCCAAAGGCGATGGTTCACGCGATGGGATCGCGCAACGACGTCTCTCTGGTGGTCCTTCAAGACTCGACCGATCGGTCAACCGCGGCCGTTGGGCGCGACCAGGACCTCGTAGAACCGCGGCCGGCGGTCGTGGATCCGGTCAATCTCGTGCCGGCCGGGCACGCGCACCAGGTGCTTCTGCCGGGCCCGCGCGGGTTCGACGTCGGCGTACAGGATCTCCTCGGCGTCCCCGCTGGCGCGGGCCAGCACCCGGCCGCCCGGATCCACGATCGAGCTCATCCCGATGAAGCGGAAACCGCTCTCGTGGCCCACCCGATTGACGGCCATCGCGTAGACCGTGTTCTCCATCGCCCGCGTGGGGATCATGTGCTCCGCCGCGCATTCGGAATGCGTCGGCCAGTTCGTCGGCAGGACCAGCAGGTCGGCGCCCAGCAGCGCGAGCACCCTCCCGCTCTCGGGGAACGACCCGTCGTAGCAGATGTGCATCCCCACGCGCAGCCCGCCCGCGTCGTGAACGGCGAACGGCCGATCCCCCGGGTCGACGAACATATCAATGCCCAGATACGGTAGATGCACCTTCCGATACGAGCCGACCAGCCCGTCCGGGCCGACCAGAACGCACGTATTGAACAGCCGCGTCTCGTCGCGCTCGAGCAGGCCGAAGATGCCGTAGCACCCGGACGAGGCACACGCCGCCACGACCTCGCCCACCTCGGGCCCGTTCACGGCGACCGCGTGCTCCATCCCCTCGTCGCGGCTAGAGAAGCCGTACCCCGACAGGGCGCATTCGGGAAACACGACCAGATGAGCCCCCTCCCGCGCAGCAGTCCGCAGCCCCTCGACGATCCGACCCAGGTTCTCCTCCAGGCGGCCGAGCATCGGCTCCATCTGAACGGCGGCAACCCGGTAGCTTGTACTGGTCGTCATCAACGTGTCCCATTGCAGAGAGTCATCATCACGTCAGTTCCGCCGGCCAACCGCGGCTTTCGCGGCACCGCGCTCAATTCGCCTCCATCTTCGCCGAGATCCTCCCCGCACGGAAGCCGTCCCCCTGACCGCATGGCAATCGAGGCCGCTTGACAATTCATAACCCGCCGGCTATTGTTCTGCCATGCAAGCGGCGCCCGACGAACTTTTCAGGGCTCTCGCCGATCCGACCCGTCGCGCGATCTTCGAGCATCTGGTCGTCGACGGCGAGCAGACGGTGCGCGCGCTGACGGACCGCGCGGGAGTGTCACAACCGGCGGTCTCGAAGCACCTGGGAGTGCTGAAGCAGGCCAGGCTGGTGCGCGACCGGCCGGAAGGGCGCCAGACCTTTTACCGCGCCGATCGCGAGGGACTCGCCCCGCTGATCGACTGGATCAAGCACTACTCAGCCTTCTGGCCGGAACGTTTCGATCGCCTCGAACGCCTTCTGGAGGAGATGGAATGACGACTCCGACCGATCGGTCCGAAGGATCGCAGGCCGAATCCCTCTCGTTCGAGCTCGATTTGCATCATCCGCAGGAAAAGGTGTGGCGGGCGATCACGGACCCCGCGCTGCTGTCGGAGTGGCTGCTGCCCGTCGTCGACCTCAAGCTCGAGCCCGGGGCCGCGTTCACCCTCCGCTCGCAGCCGCAGCCCGGCTGGGACGGGATCGTGCATTGCCGGGTCCTCGAGATCGATCCGCATCGTAAGCTTACATATGCATGGGTCGTCGGCGACATCGACACCGTTGTCACGTTCACTCTCGCGCCCACGCCGGCGGGGACACTTCTCTCCATCGTGCATTCGGGCTTCCGGCCGGACCAGAAACAGAACCTCGCCGGCGCCCGCTACGGCTGGAAGATGATGAGCGGCAAGCTCGTCGAACTGCTCGCCAGGATCCCGTGAGCTTTTCGAGATCCCTGGTCGAGCGAGGTCAAGGGCCAGGCGGACGAGATTCACGCAAGCGGAAAGGATCGCCAGGATGTCCTCCTCCAGCCGGCTACCGGCGGACAGTCACGACATGATCCGCGTGCAGGGCGCACGCGTGAACAACCTCAAGGACCTGAGCGTCCAGATCCCGAAACGCCGGCTGACGGTCTTCACCGGCGTCTCGGGCTCGGGCAAGAGCTCGCTGGTCTTCGGCACGATCGCCGCGGAGTCGCAGCGGCTCATCAACGAGACCTACAGCGCGTTCATCCAGGGCTTCATGCCGACGCTGGCCCGGCCCGAGGTCGACGTCCTGGACGGCCTGACGACCGCGATCATCGTCGACCAGGAGCGCATGGGGGCCAACTCCCGCTCGACTGTCGGTACGGTCACCGACGCCAGCGCGATGCTGCGGGTCCTCTTCAGCCGCATCGGCAAGCCGCACATCGGTTCGTCCAACGCCTTCTCGTTCAACGTCCCGTCCGTCCGCGGGGCCGGGTCGATTACGATCGAGAAGGGAGACGGCAAGAAGGTCGAGAAGCGAGCATTCAGCGTCAACGGCGGCATGTGCCCGCGTTGCGAGGGCATGGGCTCGGTCAGCGATATCGACCTCTCGCAACTCTTCGACGAGAGCAAGTCACTCAACCAGGGTGCGATCAAGGTCCCCGGCTACACGGCCGACGGCTGGCACGTGCGCGTCTTCGCGGCCGCGGGCCTCGACCCAGATAAAACGATCGGCAAGTACACCAAAAAAGAGCGCCACACCTTTCTCTACCAGGAGCCGATCAAGGTCAAGGTCGCCAGCGTGAACCTCACCTACGAGGGCCTGGTCCCTCGGATCCAGAGGTCCTTCCTGTCGAAGGATGTCGACGCGCTCCAGCCGCATATCCGCGCGTTTGTCGAGCGCGCGGTGACCTTCACCACCTGCCCCGACTGCGCCGGCACCCGGCTCAACGCGGCGGCCCGGTCATCGAAGATCCGGGGGATCAACATCGCCGACGCCTGCGCGATGCAGATCAGCGACCTGGCCGAATGGGTGCGGCGGCTGGACGAGCCGGCCGTCGCGCCGCTTCTCAGGGCGCTGGGCGAGACGCTCGACTCGTTCGTGGAGATCGGGCTGGGCTACCTGAGCCTGGATCGGCCCTCGGGTACGCTGTCAGGCGGCGAGTCCCAGCGCACGCGGATGATCCGCCATCTCGGGTCGTCGCTCACCGACGTGACCTACGTCTTCGACGAGCCGACCATCGGGCTACACCCCCACGACATTCAGCGCATGAATGACCTGCTGCTGCGGCTGCGCGACAAGGGGAACACGGTGCTGGTGGTCGAACACAAGCCCGAGACGATCGTGATCGCCGACCACGTCGTCGACCTCGGCCCGGGCGCCGGCACCGCCGGCGGCGAGGTGGTCTTCGAGGGCACGGTCGAGGGCCTGCGCGCCAGCGGTACGCTCACCGGGCGGCACCTGAACGACCGGGCGTCGCTCAAGCCGACAGTGCGAAAGCCGACGGGCGTCATCCAGGTCCGCGGTGCCCGCACGAACAACCTCCAGGGCGTCGATATCGACATCCCGCTTGGCGTGCTGGTGGTGGTGACCGGCGTGGCCGGGTCGGGCAAGAGCTCGCTGATCCGCGGCTCGGTGTCGAACCGCGACGGCGTTGTCAGGGTCGACCAGACCGCGATCCGCGGCTCGCGCAGGAGCAACCCGGCGACCTACACCGATCTCCTGGAGCCCATCCGCAAGGCGTTTGCAAAGTCCAATGGCGTGAGGCCCGCGCTCTTCAGCGCCAATTCCGAGGGCGCCTGCCCGACCTGCAACGGCGCCGGCGTGATGGACACCGACCTCGCAATGATGGCCGGGGTGACGACGGTCTGCGAGGATTGCGAGGGCCGGCGGTTCCAGGCCTCGGTGCTGGAATACCGCCTCGGCGGACTGAACATCGCCGAGGTACTCGATCTGTCGGTCGACCAGGCGCTCAGTTTTTTCGACTCCGGCGAGGCGCGATCGCCGGCCGCGCGGGCGATCCTGGCGCGCATGGCCGCCGTGGGGCTTGGCTATCTGCGCCTGGGCCAGCCGCTGACGACACTCTCGGGCGGCGAACGGCAACGGCTCAAGCTCGCCACGCACATGGGTGCCGACGGCGGAGTCTACGTCCTGGACGAGCCGACCACCGGTTTGCACCTGGCCGATCTCGCCCAACTACTCGGCCTGCTGGACCGGCTGGTCGACTCGGGCAAGTCTGTGATCGTGATCGAGCACCACCAGTCGGTGATGGCGCACGCCGACTGGATCATCGACCTCGGTCCAGGCGCCGGTCACGACGGCGGCCGGATTGTCTTCGAAGGGACCCCGGCCGACCTCGTCGCGGCCAGGGCGACCCTGACCGGCGAGCATCTCGCCGCATTCGTCGGCAGCCGTTCAGACGCTGTCCGACCCGCGGAAGAGTCGGCTTCCGAACGGAGTTTGGTCGGAGCCGGACGGTCGGGACAACCCGCTCGTCGATGGAATGACCGGCGAAAGGAATAGCCAGGTCAGTTCCAGGCAGCCCCGCGCGCCATTCCATCGGATCGCCGACTCCTAATCTCTTTTCGGGCCGGATGCTCGGGTCTTCTTCCGAATTCTCCGGACAAAAACTCGAACGGGGTACTTCCTTTTTTCGATCTATGTGTTAACGTACTTCTTAACTGGAACTCACTCACGATGGGTGAGTATCCCTAAGGCTAAGGCGGCCCCACGGTGCGAGTTCTCGCATCGATGGGGTTTTTCTATGCCCCGGGGTTTCCCGTGGGGGCGATTGCACGCATGGTCGTTCGGGCGACGACGCCTGGTCGATTCCCCGCGGTTCTCCACACCCGCCATGATGGAAGCGGGATTGCTCCCTTGCCGCTCGGGCGCTGCGATGGCGCTCCATTCTGGTCATCGAGGTCGAGTTTCGCCTCGGTCGGGACGACGTCCGTCTGTCGTCATCGACGTCCCACTTGAAGGGGACGTCCGGCCGGTCGTGAGGAGGGTCCGTTGCCACTGATCTTCACACAGCGAGCGGATGCCTGGTTACGTCGGATCGGCGTGGGGGCCTTTACCTCGGTCGTCCTGGGCGTGGCGGGCCTTTATTACTATGCGCCGCCCGAGTACACCCGCGTCGGCTACGCGCCGGTGCAGCCCGTGCCGTACTCGCACGAGCTACACGCCGGCCGGCTCGGGCTGTCCTGCCTGTACTGCCACACCGGCGTCGAGGAATCCTCGGTCGCGAAGATCCCGCCGACACAGGTCTGCATGAACTGCCACCAGGCGATCAAGTCGGATAGCCCGCTGCTGGAGGCGATCCGGGTGAGCTGGCAGGGGGGCGGTCCTGTCCGCTGGGAGCGAGTCCACCAGACTCCCGACTACGTGTACTTCAACCATGCGGTTCACGTCCGGCGCGGGGTGGGCTGCGTCAGTTGCCACGGCAAGGTCAACGAAATGCCGGTCGTCGTCCACGATAAGCCGTTGAGCATGGGATGGTGCCTGGAATGCCACCGGCATCCCGAGGAGCACCTCCGCCCGCCCGACGAGGCGACGAATTTCGCCTGGCAGCCGCCCCACGGTCGGAATCAGCGCGAATACGGCCTGACGTTGAAGGACCAGTTCGGAATTCGAGCCCCGGAGACTTGCTCAGGATGTCACCGATGACTCAGGGATCGTCCGAAACCTCCCGGCTCCAGAAGCCGGAGGAGCCCGTCGGCCGGGCCTACTGGCGCAGCCTCGACGAACTGGCCAGCACGCCCGAGTTTCGCGACTGGGTGGAGCGGCGGTTCCCCTCGTCGATGCGGGAGCTGCTCGACGGAGGCGGGGTCGACCGTCGCCGGTTCCTCCAACTGATGGCCGCCTCGATCGGACTGGCAGGCCTGAGCGGCTGCCGGCGGCCGGACCTGCCGGCGCTGCCGTACACCCGGCCGCCGGAAGAGGTCGTGCCGGGGCTGCCCAACTATTACGCCACGGCGATGCCGAGGCGGGGCGGGGCCTCGCCGGTCCTGGTCGAGAGCCACGAGGGCCGTCCCACCAAGATCGAGGGAAATCCCAGGCATCCCGACAGCGCCGGTGCGACCGACGCAATCGCACAGGCCTCGGTGCTGGACCTCTACGATCCGGACCGGCTCGGCCCGGTGCTCAGGGAGGGCCAGGCGTCGAGCTGGTCGGATTTCGAGACGTTCGCCGGCCGCCGTTTTGCCGAGTTGCGGGCCGCCAAGGGGCGCGGCGTCCGTGTGCTGGCCGAGCCGGGTGAGTCCCCGTCGATCGAGCTGCTTCGGGAACACCTGCGGAAAACGATGCCCGAGGCCCGATGGCACGTCCACGACGCCATCACCGACGCGAACGGCCGCGACGGCACGGCGCTGGCCTTCGGCTCGCCGATGCCGGTTCGCCTCCGGTTCGATCGGGCCGAGGTGATCGTGTCGCTCGACCACGACTTCCTCGGCCTGGAGGAGGACGCCGGGCGGCATTTGATCGGTTTCGCCGATTCGCGCCGTCGGGTCCCTCCGGCTGGTTCGATGAGCCGATTGTATGTCGTCGAGCCGCGATTCTCCCTGACTGGCGGGATGGCCGATCACCGGCTCCGGATGCCGGCCAGCCGGATTCGGGACTACGCCATCGCGCTGGCCCGCGCGGTGCTCACCGGCCCGGCCGTGGCCCAGCCGCTTCGCCAGGCGATCGAGGCCCATTCATCGAGCACGGAGCGATCGACGACGGCCAGGCCGTGGGTCGACGAGGTCGCCGCCGATCTCAGGGCGCACGCCGGCCACGGCCTGATCGTCGCAGGTCGTCGCCAGCCGCCGATCGTCCACGCGCTGGTCCACGCAATGAACGCGGCGCTGGGCAACCTCGGTGAGACGGTCGAGATCCGATCGGCCCCGGCGGCGTCGCCCGATGGCGGCGGGGGCCTGGTGGAACTGGCGGCGTCGATCCGCAAGGGCGAGGTCGACACCCTCGTGATCCTCGGCGGCAACCCCGCCCATGACGCCCCGGCTGACCTGGAGTTCGCCGCCCTGTTGAAGAAGGTCCGCACAACAATCCGGCTGGGCCTGCACGCGGACGAGACCTCGGCAGCCTCGACCTGGCACCTGCCGGCGGCGCATTATCTCGAGTCGTGGGGCGATGTTCGCACATCGGACGGGACGGTCGTGCCGATCCAGCCGCTGATTGAGCCGCTTGCGGGCGGGCGGACGGCGCTGGAGCTGATCGCCCGGCTCTCCGGGTACGAGACGACTGTACCGCTGGACATTGTCCGCCGTGCGTATCGCAAGGTCAGCGGGGTGGCCGAGACAAAGGCCGAGGCCGGATGGCGCCGCTTCCTCCACGACGGCCTGCTCGCGGGCTCGGCGCGGCCGACGGTGCGGCCGGCCGTGAAGTGGGAGTCGATCGCGAAGGCGATCGGGGCGGCGGGGCCGGCAGGGCCCCCACCGTCCGCCGACCGGCTCGAGTTGCTACTCGACCCCGACTCCCGGCTCGACGATGGTCGCTACGCCAACAACGGTTGGCTCCAGGAGCTGCCCGATCCGGTGACCAAGCTCACCTGGGGCAACGCGGCGAGCCTCAGCCCGGCGACTGCCGGGGCCCTGGGGCTGGCCAACGGAGACGTTGTCCGGCTGGAACACGGGGGCCGGTCGATCGAGATCCCCGCGGTGATCGTTCCGGGCCAGGCGGAGTTCACGGTGGCGGTCCCGCTCGGCCACGGGCGGACATCGGTTGGCCGCGTGGGGCACGGGGTCGGGTCGAATGCCTACGCCCTCCGAACGACCGCTGCGCTCGACCTGGTCCTCGGAGTCAAGCTGACGCCAGCCGGCCGGAACGAGCCGCTCGCCTGCACCCAGAACCATTTCACGATGCACGGCCGCGACCTCGTCCGCGAGCAGGCCCTCAACGCACCCCGCGGCGAGTCGGAGCACGAGGCCCAACGTGAGTCGGAACTACAGGTCGTCTCCCTGTCCCCCCGTCCGGCCTTCACCGGGCAGCATCAGTGGGGAATGGTCGTCGACCTGAATACCTGCGTCGGCTGCAGCGCCTGCGTGGTCGCGTGCCAGGCGGAGAACAACATCCCGATCGTCGGCAAGGATCAGGTGATCCGCGGGCGAGAGATGCACTGGATCCGCCTCGACCGGTACTACTCCGGCGATCCGGACGATCCGGGGATGGTCCATCAGCCGGTGGCCTGCGTCCAGTGCGAGAACGCGCCCTGCGAGCTGGTCTGCCCGGTGAACGCGACCGTGCACAGCGAGGAGGGGTTGAACGTCCAGGCGTACGGCCGCTGCATCGGTACGCGGTACTGCGCCAATAACTGCCCGTACAAGACGCGGAGGTTCAATTACTACGACTACAACGAGCGCCCGCTCGACCAGTTGGCGCTCGGCCCGTTGACCGAGCGGGGCATGGCCGAGTCGCTGAAGCTGCAGAAGAATCCCGACGTGACGATCCGGATCCGCGGCGTCATGGAGAAGTGTACCTACTGCGTGCAGCGGATCGAGCGTGCGAAGATCGGGGCGCGGGTTGCGGCCGGGGGTACGAGCAAGACGGCGGTCCCCGACGGGACGATCGTGCCGGCGTGTGCCCAGGCGTGCCCGGCGCGAGCGATCGTCTTTGGCGACCTGTCCGACCCCGACAGCCGGGTCTCGCGGGCGGCAAAGGACACGCGCAACTACTCGCTGCTGGGCGAGCTGAACACCCGGCCGCGAACGACCTACCTGGCCCGGTTGCGCAATCCGAATCCGAAGATGGGCGACGATCGGGAGGGGGCGCAAGCATGAATCGCGGCGGCGAGTTAATGGCGGAGCCGCCCCTGATCGGCGGCAATCATGACTTCGGCTCGCTGACCAGCCTGATCTGCCGGCTGGTCGAGCGTCGGGCGCCCGCCTGGTGGTGGATCGCCCTGATGGTCTGCGGGTCGGCCTTCCTGCTGGGCGGACTCATGACCGCCTACGTGATCTCGACCGGGATCGGCGTCTGGGGGATGAACCAGACGATCGGCTGGGCCTTCGACATCACCAACTTCGTCTTCTGGGTCGGCATCGGCCACGCCGGGACCCTGATCTCCGCGATCCTGTTCCTGTTCCGCCAGAAGTGGCGATCGAGCCTGAACCGGTTCGCCGAGGCCATGACCCTGTTCGCCGTGGCCTGCGCCGGTCTGTTCGTGACGATCCACCTGGGTCGGGCCTGGATGTTCTGGTACCTGATCCCGGCCCCCAGCGTGAACATGATCTTCCCGAATTTCCGCAGCCCGCTCTCGTGGGACTTCGCCGCGGTGGCGACCTACGCGACGGTGTCAACGCTGTTCTGGTATTACGGGCTGATCCCCGACTTCGCCACCCTGCGCGACCGGGCGACGCGCTGGCTTCCCCAGCGGATCTACGGGCTGCTGGCGCTGGGCTGGCGTGGCTCGGCCCACCACTGGCACAACTACGAGACCGGCTACCTGATGCTCGCCGGGCTGGCGACGCCGCTGGTGGTGAGCGTGCACACGATCGTCAGTTTCGACTTCGCCACGTCCGTCATACCCGGCTGGCACACGACGATCTTCCCGCCGTACTTCGTCGCCGGGGCGATCTTCTCGGGGCTGGCGATGGTGGTGACGCTGATCGTTCCCTTGCGGGTCGCCTGCGGATTGCAGGACGTCGTCACGATTCGGCACCTGGATACCCTCTGCAAGATGATCCTGATGACTGGCCTTTTGATGGGCTACGGCTACATGATCGAGGCGGCCGGGGCCTGGTACAGCGGCAAGGAGTTCGAGGGCTACATGGCGTACAACCGGGCGACCGGCCCGTATGCCTGGTGTTACTGGACGATGATCGCCTGCAACGTGCTGACTCCGCAGCTTTTCTGGTTCAAGTGGTTCCGCACGACCCCCTGGGCGATGTTCCTGATCAGCTTGCTGGTGAACGTGGGGATGTGGTTCGAACGGTTCGTGATCGTGGTGACCAGCCTCCACCGCGACTATCTCCCGTCGAGCTGGAAGATGTTCTACCCGACCTGGGTGGACATCTCGCTGCTGATCGGCGGTTTCGGGCTGTTCTCGACGGCGTTCCTGCTCTTCCTGCGGTTCGTGCCGATGGTGGCGGTCAGTGAGGTCAAGGCATTCCTGCCGCAGGCCGACCCGCACGCCGGGAGCGATCGGACGGCGGAAAAGGCGGAGTTCGGCGACGTTGAACCGACTGGGAGCGTCTGGGTCAACTCGGCCGAGGACGACGACGAGGAAACACCGGTCCACGGCGTGCTGGCGAGGTACGGCACGGCGGGCGAGTTGCTGACAGCGGTCCGGCAGGCCCGGGCGGCGGGCTACCGGCACTTCGATGCGTACTCGCCATTCCCGGTCCACGGGATGGAGCGTGCGATGGGCCTCAGCCGGTCGAAGGTCCGGATCTTCACGTTCTTCGCCGGGCTGCTCGGTGTGATCTTCGGGCAGTCGATGCAGTGGTTCCTGAGCGCCTCGTACTACCCGCTCATCACCGGCGGCAAGCCGCTGAATAGCGCGGAGGCGTTCGTGCCGATCTCGTTCGAGACGATGGTGCTCTGGGCGACCTTCGGCACAATCCTCGGAATGCTGATCCTGAACCGGCTCCCCCGGCTTTACCACCCGCTGTTCCGCGGGCGCGAGTTCGGCCGGGTGACCGACGACGGGTTCTTTCTGGCGATCGAGGCCGACGATCCTGTATTCGACCCCGATCGGACCGCGGCGTTGCTCGAGCGCTCCGGAGCGTTGAGTCTCGAGGTGGTGCGAGGCGATTGAGTATGCGGAGCAGGCGAGCGCGGTGAACAACTCACCGTGCTCGCGCCGACGAGTGGCCCGGGTCTTCCCTGGAGAGCGAGGTCTGATACCAATGCGTTGGGTCTTCCTGGGACTGGCGATACTGACCGCACTGGTCATCCGCGCAATGGGGACGCGGGGTACGGTGAGCGACCGTCGGCCGCTGATGGCTTTCTCCGACATGGATTTCCAGCCGCGGTACAACCCGCAAGCGGCCGGACCCTTCTTCGCGGATGGTCGTGCGATGCGCTCGCCCCCCGCGGGGACGGTGCCGTTCGGCGGTGCCGATTACGCGAGCGATGCGGGCTCGCCCCGTCAGAACCCCGATTTCCTCCGCGAGGACGACGCCTACTACCGGGGCAAGCAGGGGAATGGCTGGGTGACGGCCAACCCCCTGCGGGTCGACATGGATCTCCTTCAGCGCGGCCAGGAGCGGTACGGGATCTTCTGCGCCCCATGTCACGGCGCCACCGGGACGGGCAACGGGGTCATGGTGCAATACGGCATGGTCGGCGTGGCGAGCATCACCGACGCGCTGCACGCGCTGATGCCCGACGGCCAGTATTTCGACGTGATTAGCAACGGGAAGGGGCGGATGATGCCCTACGGCTCGCAGATCAAGGTCCGCGACCGATGGGCCATCATCGCCTATCTGCGTGCCCTCGCCCGGAGCCAGAACGCCAGCCTTTCCGACGTGCCGGAGTCGATCCGGGGGGAGCTGAAGCCATGAGCCACGAACCAACCGCGGGTGCAAGTGATTCGGCGCCGCTCCGGCTTCCTCGTGGGCCCGGGATGGGGTTACCCCTGGGATTCGTGATCCTCGCGCTGGCCTTCGGCGCGGCGTCCGTCGCCGGCGCACTGGTCGGCCCGGGGCCGACGCCCGACGGCCCTCGACTGGCCGCCTCGTACCTCGTCGGACTGATGTTCGTGACGACCATCAGCGTCGGGTCGCTGGCCTGGGTGCTGTTCCATCACCTGACCGGGGCGGTCTGGTCGGTCGTACTCCGCCGGCTGATGGAAAACCTCACCCGGCCCATCCCCCTGGTCGCCGCGCTGTTCGTACCGGTGGCGCTGAGCCTCGGCCGGATCTATGCCTGGGCCGATCCATCGCGGGTCGCTGCCGACCACGCCCTGGCCCGGAAGGCCGTCTGGCTCAACCCGACCTTTTTCAATATCCGGATCGCCATCTACTTCGCTGCGTGGGCGCTGATCGCCGGACTCCTATCGCGAGCCTCGGCCCGGCAGGACCACACCGGAGACCCATCGGAGGGCCGCTGGATGCGCGCGATGTCGCCCCTGGGCCTGCTGGTGCTGGGCCATACGGCCAGCCTGGCGGGCTTCGACTGGCTGATGTCAATCGATCCCCACTGGACCTCGACCATCTTCGGCGTCTACTTCTGGGCCGGCTCGATCCTCGGCGCGCTGGCGATGCTGACCCTCCTGACGATCGGGTCCTGCTCCGCCGGATGGCTCGGAGAGGCGGTCAGCGTCGAGCACCTGCACGACCTGGGGAAGCTGTTATTCGGATTCGTGATATTCTGGACCTACATTGCCTTTTGTCAGTATTTTCTGATCTGGTATGCCAACTTTCCCGAGGAAACCCGGTGGTATGCGATCCGACGCGCCGGGGCCTGGAACGCGATAAGCTGGGCGCTGGTGCTCGGGCACTTCGCGGTTCCGTTCCTGCTGCTCCTCTTCCGCGCGACGAAGAGGAGCCCGTTCTGGCTGGCATTCGCCGCCGGTTGGATCCTCGTTTTCCATTACATCGACCTCTACTGGATCATCATGCCGGGGGTCCATCGCGATGCGATCGGACCGAGCTGGCTGGATATCTCGATCCTGATGACGCTGGTGTCGGCCTGCGGCGCGGTGGTGGCGCAGGCGGGTCGCGTCCAGCCGTTGATGCCGATCGGTGATCCCCGGCTGGCGGAATCGATCGCCTTCCACAATCCCTGAGGAGGGATTCCCATGGTGTCGGGCATGACCGATGGACTGGGGCAGACCGAGCAGGCTGTCCGCGACAACGAAAGGTCGAGCCCGTCTCGCTCGGCCCAGGGCCGGCCGTCGCGCCGGCTTGCATCCGCCCGGAACAACCCGCGGCCCCGGGGGCCGGGGCCCGTGACGAGGGCGCTGGCGAACCTGGTTTTCACGGGATTAGTCGTCTGGCTGACGTACTTCGTCACGACGATGCTGGCCAGTCGGCCCCCGGCGGCCGAGCCGGTACCCGAGAAGGTCCGGATCGCGAACCAGAAGGCCGCGGAGCTGCGCGCCGAGGAACGCCGCCTTCTGACGACTTACGGCCCGCCGGGCCCCATGGGTGGATATCGCATCCCGATCGACCGGGCCATGGAGCTCTCGGCCGCCGACGGAGGCCGACCGCACCTCCCGCCGCCCATGCCGGCGGCCGCGACCGTGTCCCCAGCGCCCTCGGCGCCGGCGGCGCCGGCGGCGCCGGCGACAGGGACCGCGGGTGCAACCGCGAAATCCTCCGCCGCCGGGCCAGCGACGACCACCGCACCCGCCGCGGTGGCGGCCGCGCCGGCGCCTGCCAGCAACGGTATGCCTCCGCAGCAGTTGTTCCTCGCGGTCTGCTTCGCCTGCCACGGCCCGGACGGTCGGGGCACGGCGGTCCGGACGGCGATGCCGGTCATTCCGGATTTCACGGACCCGAAGTGGAATGCGACCCGGACCGACGCCGACCTGGCCCATTCGATTATGACGGGTAAGGGGCAGTTGATGCTGCCGATGAAGGACAAGTTGGAGCTCGCGCATACCGATGTCAAGGACATGGTCGCGTACATCCGCTCCTTCAAGTCCGGCTCCGCCGGGACCACGGCAGCGACGGCGGCGGCCGGGT